>NZ_JAFRFW010000368.1:0-6653 GCF_017434145.1 Saccharopolyspora sp.
CGAGTCCCGCGAGGCAGGCGGCCGGCGCCGCTCGGGCAACAGCGCCCAGCCCGGGGCCGCTGCCGCACTGCGCGGCGGGTCGGGGAGGATGAGTCGCCGTGTCCGAGCGTTCCCGCACCGCCCGCAACCGCCCAGCCGTACCGCCCGGCCTGCTGATCGTCGACAAGCCGGCGGGCATGACCTCGCACGACGTGGTGTCGCGAGTCCGGCGCATCATGGGCACCCGCAAGGTCGGGCACGCGGGCACGCTGGACCCGATGGCCACCGGGGTGCTGGTGCTGGGCCTGGAGCGGGCGACCAAGCTGCTCGGGCATCTCGCGCTGGACACCAAGGCGTACTTGGCGACCATCCGGCTCGGGGTCGCCACCAGCACCGACGACGCCGAGGGCGAGGTGCTCTCCAGCACCGACCCGTCCGGCGTCGCCGAGCAGGCGATCCGGGACGACATCGCCGAGCTGACCGGCGAGCTGCAGCAGGTGCCCAGCGCGGTCAGCGCGGTCAAGGTCAACGGCAAACGCGCCTACGAACTCGCGCGGGCCGGGCAAGAGGTGGAACTGGACGCCCGCCCGGTCACGGTGTCCCGGTTCGACCTGCTCGCGCTGCGGCCCGAGAGCGACGATCCGGACGCCGGGGCGGTGCTCGAACTCGACGTGCTGGTCGAATGCTCCTCCGGCACCTACGTGCGAGCACTGGCCCGCGATTTGGGGCAGCGCCTCGGCGTCGGCGGGCACCTCGGCCGGTTGCGGCGCAGCCGGGTCGGACCGTTCGGGCTGGCCACCGCCCGCACGCTCGACCAGCTCGAAGCCGAACCCGGCCTGTCCATGGGCTTGGACCAGGCCATCGCCACCGCTTTCACCCGCTACGACACCGACGAGGGCACCGTGCGCGCGCTCGCGCACGGCCAGCAGATCCCGCCGACCGGGCTGGCCGGGACCTGCGGCGTGTTCGGACCGGACGGGCGCGCGGTGGCGCTGGTGCGCGACCAGGGCCGCACGGCACGCCCGGTCCTGGTGCTCACCCCGGCGGGTTGAACCGCGTGCGCGGGGCAGGCATTACGCTTGCCAGCCGTGCAGCGTTGGCGCGGTTTGGAGCAGCTTCCCGGCGGCTGGGGCCGGTGCGTGGTGACCATCGGGGTCTTCGACGGAGTGCACCGCGGGCACCAGCAGTTGATCAGCCACGCGGTGCGCACCGCCCGCGAGCGCGGACTCCCGTGCGTGCTGATGACCTTCGACCCGCACCCCGCGGAGGTGGTGCGCCCCGGCAGCCACCCCGCGCAGCTGACCACCCTGCGCCAGCGCGCCGAGCTCGCCGAATCGCTCGGAGTGGACGTGTTCTGCGTGCTGCCGTTCACCGCCGAGCTGTCCCGGATGGCCGCGGACGAGTTCGTGCACGAGCTGCTGGTGGAACGGCTGCACGCGGCGCTGGTCGTGGTGGGGGAGAACTTCACCTTCGGGCACCGCGCGGCCGGTGACATCGGGATGCTGCACCAGCTGGGCGAGCGGTTCGGTTTCGAAGTCGCCTCGGACAGCCTGCTCAGCGGCAAGGCCGAGAATTCCGGCGGTGTGGTCGACGCCCCGGTGACGTTCTCCTCGACCTACATCCGCTCCTGCATCGACGCCGGTGACGTGGTGGCCGCCGCCTCCGCACTGGGCCGGTACCACCGGCTGGAGGGGATCGTGGTGCGCGGCGCCGGCCGCGGCGGCAGCGAGCTGGGATTCCCGACCGCGAACCTGTCCAGCCCGGCCTACTCGGCGATCCCCGCCGACGGGGTCTACGCCTGCTGGTTCACCCACCGCCACCGGGGCTCGACCGGGCCCGGCGAGACGTTGCCCGCGGCCGTCTCGGTCGGCAGCAACCCCACCTTCTCCGGGACCGAGCGCACCGTGGAGGCGTTCGTGCTGGACGTGCACACCGACTTCTACGGCGAGCACGTGTCGCTGGACTTCGTGCGGCGGCTGCGCGGGATGGTGCGCTTCGATTCGGCCGACGAGCTGATCGAGCGGATGAACCAGGACGTCGCCGAGACCCGCGAGATCCTCGGCGTCCGGCAGTGAACCGACGATTGAACGAAATTCGCGTTCCACTCCGCGAACGCGCGATGACCTGGCAGTATTCAGGACCGGCCGGGCCCGGACTCGCTCCGGGCGCGTCCAGCACGACCGAGGGCACCGGGGGAGCTGAAGTGGCGGAGCACAAGAGCGTCCAGCGCAATCTGGATCTGCAGCGGCAGTGGTACGGCGAGCCGCTGGGGGACCGGGTGCGCCGCCTCGTGGTCGCCTTCCGGACCTCGCAGGCCCAGCTCGCCGAGGTGCTGGGCATCAGCGCCCCGATGCTCAGCCAGGTGATGAGCGGCCGCCGCGCCAAGATCGGCAACCCATCGGTGCTGGCCAGGCTGGTGATGCTGGAACGCAAGGTGCTCATCCCCGGGGTGACCGCGGGCGAGTCGGAGGCGATCGAGCAGGCGCTGGCCGACGTGCGGGACTCGCACCCGTCGGTCGGCCGCGACACGCTGCCGGTGCCGGGCAACGGTGAACAGGTGGCGTGGCCGGTGCTCCGCGAAGTCGCCAAGCCCAGCGAGCTGGAGCAGGCGGCCGCGCTGATCGACGGGCGCTACCCGGCGCTGGCCGGACTGTTACGCCGGGCCGCGAACGGGGAATCTTGAGGTCGTGCCGGGCGAGTCGGAAGCGGATCGGGCGCCGCGCCTGTTCACGGCGTTGTGGCCGTCGCAGGCCGCGGTCGAGCACCTGGCGGGCGCCGTCTCCGGGCTAGCGGCCGCGCGCGTGGCGGCAGCCTCGGAAGGACTGCGGCGGTTCCGGTTCGTTCCGGCCTCCAAGTGGCACCTGACGCTGCGCTTCCACGGCAGCGCCGAACCCGGGCCGCTGAGCGAACGGCTGGACCGGCGCGTCGCCGGACTCACCGGGCGACCGCACCTGCGGCTGACCGGAGCGGGCGCGTTCCGCAGCGTGCTGTGGGTCGGCGCGGAACCCGCCTCGGGCCGGGACGCGGAGCTGCTGCGGGAGTTGGTGCGGGCAGCAGGCGGCGATCCGGAGGAGTTCCGCGCGCACCTCACCGTGGCCCGCTGGAACGCGGGGCGGCCGAGCGGAGGCCGGCTCACCGGTCTGCTGCGGGCCTACTCCGGCCCGTGGTGGGAGGTCGGCGAGGTCGCGCTGGTGCGCTCCGACCAGGAAGCCGAGGGGTCCGCTTACCGGACGGTGCACCGGGTGCGGCTCGGTGGTCCGGATGCGGAGGGCCGGGATGCCGCAAGTTCGGATGCAGCGCCCTCGGATGCAGGGCCCCCGCATGCACGGCGTTCGGATGCCGGGGACCAGGGCTGATGCGCAGGCCCTGATATCCTGCTCGGTGGATTCGGCTGTAGTCCGTGGCGGCCGTATCCGTGGGGACGCTGGGCAGCCGAGAAGCTGGCAGTCGGGAGATGGGCAGCCGGGAGATCACCGAATCGGCGCGGTCCGACATCGTCGGCCGCAATCCGCCGGACGGGATCGGCGGTGCGAAGGCAGTCGCGGAGCAGGCACCGATGCGGGGCACCTGCGACGCCGCGCTCCTTCCGGCCGCTGCCGCCGGGCTCGACCCGGGGATTCCCACCGGTGCCCGCCGCGGTGCCGCACTCCGGTGCCGCCCGGCGACGCACTCCCTGACACGGCACGCGAAACAAGGAGAGTCAACTCGTGGCGCTGTCCACTACCGAGAAGAAGCAGATCCTGAGCGACTACGGCCTGCACGAATCCGACACGGGTTCGGCCGAGGCCCAGGTGGCCCTGCTGACCAACCGGATCTCGGGCCTGACCGAGCACCTCAAGCAGCACAAGCACGACCACCACTCGCGTCGCGGCCTGCTGCTGATGGTCGGTCGTCGCCGCCGGCTGCTGAACTACCTGACCAAGGTGGACATCGGACGGTACCGTTCGTTGATCCAGCGGCTCGGCCTGCGTCGTTGACCCGCCCCGGGGGAGCGTTCCATTGTGGATGCTCCCCCGGTCGCACAACCCAATGAGAGAACGCGGGCACGCGGTTGCCCGCAAATACCCGGGTCCACGCCCACGGCGGGTCAGCTCCGCCGGTCCTCGGTAGTGGCTTCCGCGGGCGGTTTCCCGCCCCGGGCGCTTCGATCGATGACCGGCCTCGCCGGAAGACTCACCCGCGCAGTCGTGGACCCTTGCGGAAACGAGGAGTTCCACTTGACACAAGCGTCCAACGTCGACGAAGGCGTCTACGAGACGACGGCCGTACTGGACAACGGCGCCTTCGGCACCCGCGAGGTCCGGTTCGAGACGGGCAGGCTGGCCAAGCAGGCCGCGGGCAGCGTCGTGGCCTACCTGGACGACGAGACCATGCTGCTGTCGGCCACCACGGCCTCCAAGCAGCCCAAGGAGAATCTCGACTTCTTCCCGCTGACGGTGGATGTCGAGGAGCGGATGTACGCGGCGGGCCGCATTCCCGGCTCGTTCTTCCGCCGGGAGGGCCGCCCGTCCACCGACGCGATCCTGACCTGCCGGCTGATCGACCGGCCGCTGCGCCCGACCTTCGTGGACAACCTGCGCAACGAGGTCCAGGTCGTGGTCACGGTGATGAGCCTGGACCCGAAGGACCCCTACGACGTGCTCGCGATCAACGGCGCGTCGGCCTCCACCCAGCTTTCCGGCCTGCCGTTCTCCGGCCCGGTCGGCGGCACCCGGATGGCGCTGGTCGACGGGCAGTGGGTCGCGTTCCCGACCTACGAGCAGCTGCAGCGGGCCGTGTTCAACATGGTCGTCGCCGGGCGCATCGTGGGTGACGACGTCGCGATCATGATGGTCGAGGCCGAGTCCACCGAGCACACCGTCGAGCTGGTCGGCAACGGCGCGCAGGCGCCCACCGAGGAGGTCGTGGCCGAGGGGCTGGAGGCGGCGAAGCCGTTCATCCGCACCCTGTGCCAGGCCCAGCAGCAGCTCGCGCAGGCCGCGGGCAAGAGCACCGGGGACTACCCGGTGTTCCCGGCCTACGAGGACGACGTCTACAGCGCCGTCGAGGACGCGATCTCCGGCGACCTGTCGCAGGCGCTGGCCATCGCGGGCAAGCAGGAGCGCGAGAACCGCATCGACGAGGTCAAGCAGGCCGCGCTGGACAAGGTCGGCGTCGCCGAGGAGCAGCCGTTCGCCGGCCGCGAGAAGGAGGTCGGTGCCGCGTTCAAGGCGCTGACCAAGAAGCTGGTGCGGCAGCGCATCATCACCGAGCAGGTCCGCATCGACGGCCGCGGCCTGACCGACATCCGCAGCCTCTCCGCCGAGGTCGGCGTGATCCCGCGGACGCACGGTTCGGCGCTGTTCGAGCGCGGCGAGACCCAGATCTTGGGCGTGTCCACGCTGAACATGCTGCGCATGGAGCAGACCATCGACAGCCTCGGCCCGGACACGGCCAAGCGCTACATGCACCACTACAACTTCCCGCCCTACTCGACCGGCGAGACCGGCCGGGTCGGCAGCCCGAAGCGCCGCGAGATCGGCCACGGTGCGCTGGCCGAGCGGGCGCTGCTGCCGGTGCTGCCCTCCCGCGAGGAGTTCCCGTACGCGCTGCGGCAGGTCTCCGAGGCGCTGGGCTCGAACGGGTCGACCTCGATGGGCTCGGTGTGCGCCTCGACGCTGTCGCTGCTCAACGCCGGTGTGCCGCTGAAGGCCCCGGTTGCGGGCATCGCGATGGGCCTGGTCTCGGACGTGGTGGACGACAAGACGCACTACGTCGCGCTGACCGACATCCTCGGCGCCGAGGACGCCTTCGGCGACATGGACTTCAAGGTCGCGGGCACCAAGGACTTCGTGACCGCGCTGCAGCTGGACACCAAGCTGGACGGCATCCCGTCCGAGGTGCTGGCGCAGGCCCTGGGCCAGGCCCGGGACGCGCGCTTCACCATCCTCGGCGTGATGGCCGAGGCGATCGGCACGCCGGACGAGATGAGCCCGTACGCGCCGCGGGTCACCTCGATCTCCATCCCGGTGGACAAGATCGGTGAGGTGATCGGGCCGAAGGGCAAGATGATCAACACGATCACCGAGGAGACCGGCGCCGAGATCACCATCGAGGACGACGGCACGATCTACGTGGGCGCCGCCGACGGCCCGTCCGCGGAGGCCGCCATCGACAAGATCAACGGCATCGCGAACCCGCAGCTGCCGAAGGTGGGCGAGCGGTTCCTGGGCACCGTGGTCAAGACCGCGGCCTTCGGCGCGTTCGTCTCGCTGCTGCCCGGCAAGGACGGGTTGGTGCACATCTCCAAGCTGGGCAACGGCAAGCGCATCGGCAAGGTCGAGGACGTGGTCAACGTCGGCGACAAGCTGCGCGTGGAGATCGCCGACATCGACAACCGCGGCAAGATCAGCCTGATCGTCGTGGACGAGGACGGCGAGTCCGGCGGATCGGACGAGGGATCGGGCGAGTCGGCTGAGTCCGGCGAGCAGGCCCCGGCCGAGGAAGCCGGAGCCACCGCCGAATGATCCATCGCGGACGCCGCACCGCCGGCGTCCGCGAGCAGCACGGCGAACGGCCCGTCCCGGACTTCCGGGGCGGGCCGTATCGTGTCCGGGGGTTACGGCGAAGAGATCTTGAAGGACGATGAAGCAGAACCAGACACGTGCCGGGCACCTGCAACGGCCGGGCACCAC
>NZ_JAFRFW010000369.1:0-3836 GCF_017434145.1 Saccharopolyspora sp.
CGCGGGCACCGCCCGGCGCGGCAGCGCGATGCACCCGGAGCGCGGCAGGCCGAGCGCGGAGGCCACGCTGCAACTCCTGCGCGACGCGGCGGTCCAGGACCGCAGCGTGTGGCTCGGTTTCGTCAGCTCCAACGGCGTGGCCAGCCAGGTGGTGGTGCAGCCGGTCAGCGTCGGCGGCGGAGTCCTGCAAGGCGTCGACCGCGGCACCGGCGAACCCGGCCGCTACCCGCTGCACCGGATCACTTCGGTGGCCGTGGTGGAGGAATGAGCCGGTGGTTCGCCAGGCGATGCCGGTGAGGCGATGGGTCCAGGCCCGGTTCTTGCTCGATCACAGGCGCCGGCGCGCTTCGAGCAGGGCTCACGAGCGGTAGTGCGATGAGCGAACGGACCGTTCGATGCTCCTACGTTGGGCAAATCCAGTGGGACCAACGGTCCGTTCACTCCGAGGCATCGGGCGCTGGTGCGACTGCGAACTCGAGTACCGTTCGTCCTTCGGCCACTGGGGCCCGGTTGCGCAGCACGAGTCCGCAGTCGGCGGCGAGTTCGGCCAGCTCGGTGATCGTTCGTTCGCGGCCGCCGAAGCACATCAGCATGAACAGGTTCATCGCGGTGTCGACTCCGCGGTCGGGCACCCGCTCGATCACCACCACGGTGCCGTCGGGTGCGGCGGCCCGGCGGCACCCGGCCAGGATCTTGCGGGCGTGCTCGTCGTCCCAGTCGTGCAGGACGTCGGACAGCAGGTAGGCGTCGGCGCCCGGGGGCAGCGGATCGAAGAAGCTGCCGGAGACGGCGCCTGCTCGGTCATCGAGCCCGGCCTCAGCGAACCTCGCGGCAGCAGCGGCTGCGGTCGGCGGCAGCTCGAGGACCTGCCCGCGCAAGCCGGGATGAGCTCGCAGGACGGCCGCGAGCACGACCCCGTTGCCGCCACCGACGTCGAGCACCTCGTCGAAACGGGTCCAGTCGAAGTGTTCGGCGATCTGCGCGGGCTGCACCTGGAACCGCCAATTCATCTGGGCGTCGAACGAGCGCCGCAGCTGCGGATGCGCGTCGAGATCCGTCCAGAAATCGCGCCCGTACCGGCTCTGGTAGGCCGGAGCACCGGTGGTGACCGTCCCGAGCAGTTCGACGAAGGCGAGGTCGGCACGGCCGCCCGAGGTGTTGATGTCGAGCAACGGCTTGACCCCGTCCGCCGTCTCGCCGCTCATCCCGGCACCGAGGTCCGTGGGCCGGAAACGGCCGGACTCCGCGTCGAAATCGAATACGCCGATCGCGACCAGGTGGTCGAGCAACCGGCACAGCGCAGGCTCGGAGGTCCCGGTCTCGGCGGCCAGTCGTTCCGCCGTCGCTCCCGCGCCGCCCGCCCGTTCCACCAGGCTCAGCGTCGCCGCCACCCGTATCGCCATCGGAGTGGCCAGATCGGCCATGGCACGAATCGAAGGTGCTGCCGCCCGTTGATCCATTGCCGGAGGTTATCCGCACGAACCGGAACGCCTGGCCCGATTGCTGCACACCAGGACCAGATGGACGAGTGCCCGGAGATGTAGAACGCGGTCAGCTCTCCCCAGCGATTGGAATGATCCCGCCCGATTCCGCACCGGCGCGGCCGTCGGCGGCCTCGAGCTCGGAAAGCTTCTGCACGTACAGGAAGAATCGCTCGCTCGTGCCGAAGTACCGCACCGTACGGGCGAGGGGAAACCGGTCAGCTGTTGGTCTGCGAGGACGCCGACGACTGCGCGGGCTCCGCCAGGCGGCGGCGCATGGCGTGCTGGACCAGCGTGATCAAGGCGTGCTTGGTGGACTCCCGGTTGCGGGCGTCGCAGGAGATCATCGGCACCGACTTGTCGATCGTCAGCGCCTCGCGCACGTCCTCCATCTCGTGGTGCAGCACCCCGTCGAAGGTGTTCACCGCGATGATGTACGGCAGCTGCCGGTCGTCGAAGAAGTCGATCGACGCGAAAGCGTCCGCCAGCCGCCTGGTGTCGACCAGCACGATCGCGCCGATCGCGCCGCGCACCAGGTCGTCCCACATGAACCAGAACCGGTGCTGGCCGGGCGTGCCGAACAGGTACAGGATCAAGTCCTCGTCCAGCGAAACGCGACCGAAGTCCATCGCCACCGTGGTGGTGACCTTGCCCGGCGTCGCGGTCAGGTCGTCGACCCCCACGCTCGCCTCGGTCATCACCGCCTCGGTGGTCAGCGGCATGATCTCGGACACCGAGCCCACGAAGGTCGTCTTGCCGACCCCGAAGCCACCCGCGACGACGATCTTGGTCGAGGTCTTGCCGCTGCTTTGGTTGTTCACGATCGCCCGAGGATCAGAGCTTTCGTAGCCCACTGAGCACCCTCTCCAAGAATTCCATCGACGGACGGTCACCCACGACCAAACCGCTGTCGTGAATCAAGACCAGGCCGAGACCGGCCATGTCACCGATCAACACCCGCACCACACCCAACGGAAGCCGCAGGTGGGCCGAGACCTCGGCGACCGAGCGCGCCTCCAGGCACAGCCCGCAGATCGAGCGGTGCTCCGGCGTGGCCGGATTGGCCTGCGATCGGCCCCGGTCGCTGGTGGAGACCAACGTCTCGATAGCAAGATCATAATCGGTGCGCGTGCGGCCCCGCGTCCGGGCATAGGGTCGCACGAGCGAGCCGGTGTCCTGCATTTCCCCGTGGTCCGGCGCTCCGTTCGGCATCGCGGGCAGCGAACCCGACGACACCGACGGCAACGACTGCGACACCGGCGGCAACGACTGCGACAACGACGGCATCGAGCCCGACGGCGGCCCGCCGTCACCCCAGTTCTGCGGATCCGGGCGCTGCCTGCCGTCCCGGGAATGCGCGCCCTGGGCGTGCGGCATGTCGAACGAGGGCCCGTGCCCGGACGTGCCGGGCACCGAACCGGAAACCGAAGGCATCGACGAGGACGACGCTCCCGAACCGAACAGGTCGGCTCCCGGCCCGCCGAACAACGCGCGCCCGTAATCCGAACCGCCGGTCGTGCCCGGCCAGTTGTCCGGCTGCCCGCCGCGCGGATCGTCCACGAAGTCGTCCTGCCAGGAGTCGGCACCGCCACGCCGGTGGTAGTTGCGGAACAGGTCGCCGTCCCAGTTCGGATCGGCCCCGGAGGTCATGCCGAGTCCCCCTCGATCAACGCCGGTTCCCAGGCGAAGCTCATCGCCTGCTCATGCCCTGCAGCTGCGCTCGCAGTTCCGGGGTGAGCTGCTTGCCGACGCGCTCCACCAGCAAGGTCATCTCGTAGGCGACCAGTCCGATGTCCGCGTTCGGCGCGGCCAGCACGGCCAGGCAGGAGCCGTCGCTGATCGACATCAGGAACAGGTAGCCCTGCTCCATCTCCACCACGGTCTGCGTGACGTCACCGGCCTCGAAGCAGCGCGCCGCGCCCTGCGTCAGGCTGACCAGACCGGACGCGACCGCGGACAGCTGCTCGGCGCGATCCCGCGGCAGGCCCTGCGAACCGGCCAGCAGCAGGCCGTCCGCGGAGACCACCACGGAGTGCGCGACGCCGGGTACCCGGCGCACGAAATCGGTGATCAGCCAACTGAAGCTGTTCTGGCTCATGGGTTGCTGCACGGACCCGGTCACTCCTGCTCCTCGGGACGGCGGGGCGGTTCGGTCGAGACTGGTTCTGCCTTGGCGTGCCTACCACGGCGGACGCCGCTCTGGAAGTTGGACATTCGTCCGCGAACGGCTTCGGCCGAACGCGGCGCCGCAGGCTTGGCGGGGCTCGGGGACTGGGACCGCGGCGCTGCGGAACCGGGCACCAGGTTCGACTTCGGAACCCGCTTGGGCAGCCCGGCCGAGGTGGTCTCCTGCTC
>NZ_JAFRFW010000034.1:0-6099 GCF_017434145.1 Saccharopolyspora sp.
CAGGCGCGAGGACGGCGCGGTGCTCTCCGCCGGTGGCCGCGTGCTGTCGGTCGTGGCGACCGGCGCGGACCTGGAGTCGGCCCGCACCGAGGTGTACCGGCGGGTCGCCGAGGTCCACCTGCCCGGCTCCCACCACCGCACCGACATCGCCCTGCGCGCCGCCCGCGGCGAAATCACCGCTTAGCAGCTTCTCCAGCAGTGAACGGACCGCTCGCCCGATCCATTGGGACCAGCGGTCCGTTCGCTCGGCGAGATCAGTCGGGGGTGGCGGCGAACCGGGCCAGTGCGTGCGAGCCGGCTTCGACGATGCGGGCGAGCGCTTCCCGGCCGAGCAGCAGGATGAACTCGTCCCTGCCGAAGAACAGCGTGACGACTTCGTTCAGCTCGTCCACCTCCTGCCGCACCGCCACGTCCGCCGCCATGTCCACAAAGGACTCCACGGACACCTTCGATGAGTCGTAGAGGGCCATGAGTCTCCCGGTTGCTATAGATCCGATGTCGGACTTGAAGATTATTGGTCAGATATCGGACTTGGGTATCCCGTGATCGGATGACGACGTGCTGTCCCGCGAGGAGGTCGGCTGATGGGCCGAGTTCGACAGACTCTGGAACGTCGACAACTGGGCATTGCGCTGCGGCGACTGCGCGTCGACTCCGGCCGGACCCGACAAGAGGCCGCTGACCGCCTCGGCAAGGTCCGCTCCCGCATCGCCGAACTGGAAGACGGCAAGAGCACGATCGCTCCGACCGATCTTGCGGCGCTGCTCGATTACTACGAGGTCGGCAGCGACGAACGTTCCACCGTGCTCGCCCTTGCTGCGGAAGCACGGAAGCGTCAGCCGAAGCGGCCTTATACCGATGTGCTGCCGCGCTCGTTCCAGCGCTTCGCGGACATGGAAGCCAGCGCGCTGCGGGTACGCAGTTACGAGGCATCGATCGTTCCTGGCCTGCTCCAATCGCGGGATTACGTGCGCGCGGTCATGTCGGATGGTGACGGTGTCTGGTGGACGGCATCGTCCTATGAGGTCGAGCAGCGAACCGCGGCCCGGCTGGAACGGCAAGCCCGGTTCCTGGAATCTTCGGAGGCGAGGGAGATGCACTTCATCGTCACGGAAGAAGCGCTGCGGGCAGTGGTCGGTTCGGTCAAGATCCGGAACGGGCAGCTCGCACATCTCGCCGCTCTCGTCCGGGAACGCCCGCAGCTGCAACTTCAGGTGCTTCCCGCTGGTTCCGGCAACCCGGCCCGAGGTGGCGGCTTCACGCTGTTCGACTTCGGCGACCGAGGCGTTCCGGTCGGCTTCTGCTCGGCGACCTTCGGTCCGTCGACGTACTTCGACGGAGAGTCTGACGTGGAGCTGCTGCATCGGGCCTTTCAAAGGCTTACCGGTTCGTCGCTGAACACGGCGGAATCCCTCGCGCTGATCGAAGGCATTTCGGAGGAATGAGCATGTCCCAGGTGCGATACCGCGGTTGGTTCAAGAGCAGCTACAGCGCTGCCGCGAGCGACAACTGCGTGGAAGTCCGGTTATCCGCTGATCACGTAGGCGTGCGTGACTCGAAGGACCGCTCCGGCCCGCCGCTCGTGGTTCCGGTAGCGGCGTGGAATTCGTTCCTCACCGCGGCGAAGTCCGGATACCTCGACGACCCGGTCTGATCCGCTGTTCGCCGGAAAGTGCGCGGACCAGCAGTACGAAGCTCGCCGAGCGGCTGCGAGCGGACAGGATGTCAGGGGGCACCGGCATGATCGGTGACCTGATCCGTGTTCCGCCCGGTCGAAGGGGCGCCGATGGCCTCCGCCATGGAACAACTCGCCCAGGGGATCGCGACAGCGATCCGCAAGATCGGTGAAGCCGCCGATCACCTCACCCAAGCGATCAGCCACTCCGACGACGCCAACGAACACCTCGGGACAGCGCTGCAGGGCGCCGCTGCCGACGACGCGGTTGCCGCAGCACACCAACAGCGGGCCGTGCCGCAGCAACTTGCGGCGCAACGCGAACAGATACGGCTCGCGGCGACACTGATCGACGCCTACCGGCAGAACATCGGTTTGCCCGCAGTTGAACCAACACCGAATCCCACGCCAGCCACGCCGCGAACCGGTGCGGTTGCTCGGCCCACCTCGTCAGCAGCGAGGCGATCTGAGCTACCACGTCCACCCCGCCCCGGTAAGACACATGGCCGGTGGATCAACGGCGACGGTGAGGCGGTGCTGCTGGAAAGCGGCAAGGGCGGCGAATACTACGAGGCGACGCGGCAGCTCGCGGTCGAACACGGGCTCACCCGAGGCAACGTCAGCGCCGAACCGGCGATTGCTCGCCACGTCGAAACGCAGTTCGTCGCTCGGATGCTCGATCAGGGCATCACTGAGGCCGAGATCGAGATCAACCGCCCGGTCTGCGGTACGACACCGAAAGACCAGCAATGGCCGAATACCTGCCACCAGTGGTTATCAAGGTTCCTACCGGAAGGATGGAAACTGACAGTGCAGGACGGATCGAGCCCGGCGGGCAACACCTACATCGGGCGGAAGGCGGAGGAATGAGCATCACCGCAGGTTGGGCCGTGATCGGTCTCGACGGCTCGTACCAAGGTCTGAACAACACGCTGGAGACCCCGGAGGACATCGCCGGGTTCGCTGAACAGCTCGCCGACCCACAAGCGGACTCGGCCCGGTTGGTGCACAACGGCCGACCCTTGTGGGATGCCGAAACGAACTTTCCCGATCACGACGTGTTCGCCGCCGTCGTCGACGGGTTCGGCTACCTTAGCTACCAAGACGCCACCCGCGGCAAGGCGTACCCGGTGGGCGACTCGGCGTCGGAGGGTTGCGAGTTCGACGACGACGATTTCCCGCCCGGGTCGGGCCTACCCCTGGGGACCTTCACCGCTGTCGTCACCGAGTTCTTGCGCACCGGCGAGCGGCCGACCGCAGTCAGCTGGCGGGCGTTCGCACCGGAAGCGCCGCAGGAATGACGTACCCCATCTGGCACGCTCCCGTGCATGGTTGAGCAGCCCGGCGCACTCGCTGTAGCCAAACGCGCGAACATCCCGCCGTTCCAGGTCATGGAGGTGCTGACGGCCGCTGCCGCGCGCCAGCGCACCCGCGGTGACGTCGTTTCCCTCGCTGCGGGACAGCCCTCCGCGCCTGCACCCAAGGCGGTGCGCGAAGCGGCAACAGAGGCCCTGCACCGCTACCCGCTCGGCTACACCGAACAGCTCGGCTTGCCCGAACTGCGCGAAGCGATCGCAGCTCATTACGAGCGAACCTACGGGGTTGCCGTCCGGCGGGACGAGGTCGCGGTGACCACTGGGGCTTCGGGCGGCTTCCTCCTCGCCTTCCTCGCGGCCTTCGACGCAGGCGACCGGGTGGCACTGGCACGCCCCGGCTACCCGGCCTACCGGAACATCCTGTCCGCGCTGGGATGCGAGGTCGTGGAGCTGCCGTGCGACGCCTCGACTCGGTTTCAGCCCACGGTGGAGATGCTGGAGGAGTTGGATGAGCCGGTGAAGGGCCTGGTACTCGCCAGCCCGGCCAACCCCACGGGCACGGTGCTCCGGGCTGACCAGCTCGCAGGGCTCGTGTCCTGGTGTGACCGGCACGGGGTGCAGCTCATCAGCGACGAGATCTACCACGGCATCACCTTCGGCGAGCCTGCGCACACTGCGCGGGAGTACTCGGCCGAACCGGTGATTATGCAATCGTTCTCGAAGTTCTGGTGCATGACGGGCTGGCGGCTCGGCTGGATGCTGGTGCCGCCGCGGCTGCTGCGCGCGGTGGACTCGTTGACCGGGAACTTCAACCTCTGCCCACCGGCGATGTCGCAGCACGGCGCGGTCGCCGCGTTCACCCCGAGCGCCTACGACGAGGTCGCCGAGCACGTCCGGCGGTACGAGACGAACCGGGAACTGCTGCTGTCCGGACTCTCCGAGCTGGGCATCGACAAGGTCGCGCCCGCCGACGGTGCGTTCTACGCCTACGCCGACATCGGGCATCTCACCGACGACTCAGCGGATTGGTGCCACCGGCTGCTGGAGGACACCGGGGTGGCGGTCGTTCCCGGCGTCGACTTCGACCCGGAGCGGGGGCGGCGCTTCGTGCGGATGTCGTTCGCCGGCGCCACCGAGGAGATGGCCGAAGCGCTCGCGCGGCTGGCTTCCTGGCTGCGGCAACCCTGATTTTTCCCGGAGGTCCGGCAAATCGGGGCCCGCGGCCCGGCGCGGTGCTGCTACGGTGGAAGCAGCGTTGCCGGGCCTGTGGAACCGGGGTGGGGCGAAGATGTGGTGGAAGGTTGTCGGCGGCCTGTTGCTGCTGTGGCTGGTCCTCAGCGTGGCCGGGGCCGTGATCGGATTCGTGGTCAAGGGCGTGTTCTGGCTCGCCGTGATCGGCGGAGTGCTGTTCGTCGCGACGGCGGCCGTCGGCTCCGCCCGGGACACGACCAAGCTCGGCTCGAACGGCAAGAAGCTCGACGCCAAGTAGTCGCGCGGACCGCTGCGGCCGGGCCGGACGGGCCCGGCCGCAGCCGGCTCATGCGGGCACGGGATCTTCGACGGGACGCGTGCCCAGGTCCGCGGTGCGCACGCGGTGCGTCTCGCGCCCGGTGGCCACCGCGATGATGTTGAGCAGGCACAGGCCCGCGGTGAACGCGGAAACCGCGATCCAGCCGTCGCGGCCGGGACCGATCGCCTCGGCGATGGTCGGTGAGAACCCGGCGATGGCGAAGCCGATCTGGGTGCCGATGGCCATCCCGGACAGCCGCACCTTCGGCGGGAACATCTCGGCGTAGAAGGCGGGCCACACCCCGTTCGGGGCGCTGTAGGCGACGCCGAACAGCAGGATGCCGCTGGCGAAGATCAGCGTGTAGTCGCCGGTGGAGATCGACCCGAGGTAGCCGAACATCAGCACCGCGCAGGCCGCCGTCCCGCCGATGAACACCGGTTTGCGCCCGACCCGGTCGGACAACAGCGCGCACAGCGGGATCGCCGCCAGTGCCACGACGTTCGCGAGCACGCCCACCCACAGCATGGGTGTGCGTTGCAGGCCCACGGTGTTCACCGCGTAGCTCAGCGCGTGCACGGTGAACATGGTGCTCACCGTGGCGACCGCGGAGGCCACCACGACCCGCAGCACGTCGCCCCAGTGTTCGCGCAGCAGCACGACGAGCGGGAGCTTCGAGTGATCGGTCTCCCGCTCGAACACCGGCGTCTCGTCCAGCGAGCGGCGGATCAGCAGCCCGGCGACGACCACGATCGCGCTGAGCCAGAACGGCACGCGCCAGCCCCAGCTCATCAACTGTTCCTGCGGCAGCGCGGCGACCGGCAGGAACGCCGCGGTACCCAGGATCTGCCCGGCTTGGGTGCCGCTGAGCGTGAAGCTCGTGTAGTAGCCGCGGCGGTGCTCCGGGGAGTGCTCGAGGGTCATCGAGTTCGCCCCCGCCTGTTCCCCCGCCGCGGAGAAGCCCTGCAGCAGCCGCAGCGTCACCAGCAGGATCGGCGCGGCGACCCCGATCTGGTCGTAGCTGGGCAGGCAGCCGATGCCGACCGTGGCCAAGCCCATCAGCAGCACCGTCATGACCAGCACGCGCTTTCGGCCGAACCGGTCGCCGACGTGCCCGAGCACGAGCGCGCCGACCGGGCGGGCGACGTAGCCGACGCCGAACGACGCCAGGGCCAGCAGCGTGCCGGTGGCCGGTGAGGCGTCCGGGAAGAAGATGTCGTTGAACACCAGGGCCGCGGCGGTGCCGTAGATGAAGAAGTCGTAGTACTCCAGCGCGCTGCCGATCCAGGCGGCGATCGCGGCGGTCCGTGGGGTGCCGGGGGCGGAATCCCCGGGCTTGCGAGGCTCGGTCACCGAGGCTCCTGACATCCGTGCTCCATTGCTAAGTGCCTGTTCCTCGTCTGGTTTTGCGTAGCTGGTTGCGTGGCGGAACCTCAGACGTCTGCTCGCTGCGGGATCTCCTCCTGAAGTAGCGCCCGACTTGGCGTCGGAGCTGTCCTCGCGAGCAGACGCCTGAGAACCCGCGGCGGTGCCGGTTGCTCAGGTGGTCGCCGGCAAGCGGCTTCGCCGCTTCAACAAGAACACTGAACGCGACCAGACAG
>NZ_JAFRFW010000370.1:0-3442 GCF_017434145.1 Saccharopolyspora sp.
ATCCCCGCCGACGTCGAGCGGCCCGAGGCCTGCGGCCCGGGGCGCTCGATCGTCCGGGTCAGCGGCGCAGGGCCTTGATGACCAGCTGGCCGATGACCAGGTACACCAGCGCGGCGAGACCGTAGTTGAGCACCACGCCGAGCAGCGCGTCGTCCGGTGTGAACACGTCGCCGAGGCCGAGCACGAACACCTTCGCCGCCCCGTAGACGAACGAGACGAACTCGTTGCCCTGGTTCGCGTCGAAAACGACGAACACGATGTGCAGCGCGAAAATGGTGGCGATCGCACCGGTCACCACGCGCACGACGTTGGCGAGCGCTTCCGAGCCATCGCGTCCGCGGCGGCCGCCGTAGTCGCCGTGCGGAGGCTGCGGCGGATAGTGCGGGGAGTGCGGATCTTGCGGGTGATAGCTCATCGCCGGGATTGTGAGAGCTCGGTTCGATCAGTTGCAAGGCGTCTTGCGCGTTACTTTTTGAGAGCACCGCCACAAATGAATATGAGAACTCTTCGGAATCGATGGCTTGGTTTATGTTGGTAGCTACAAGCAACTTACGGTGCTATCGGCATTGATTCGCAGAAGTTATCGAATCGTTTTCCCCGATGTGGGGCTCGCCCTATTTCTGCACCGCTTCCGTTGTCAGGATTGCCGTCCGCATGGTCGGGGTCCGGAAACTGAATCCAGCCGTTCCGCGCGGCAGCGCAGCCGCGCCCCGCCGAGCACGTCGACATGGCCTGCGCACAGCACGTTTCGCAGGTGGCGGTCCATGTCCGGCATGCCTCGCGAGGCGAAGGGAGTAGCACGTGAGCGACACCGACACCCCGAATCCGCACAGCAAAGACCTGGAACAGGCGCTGCGCGTATTCGAAGCCAGATTGGCCGAGATCGCCCCGGACGGGCAGCGGCACGCGAGCCCGGACGCCGATGACGAGCGCCTGCACGAACTGCGATCGATCGTGATCCGCCGGGCCGAAGCGCTGCCGAGCGCCGTCTGGCCGCGCGCCAAGTGCGAACATTGCACGGGACAACGCGAAGTCGAGGCGCTCCAAGCGCGCTACACCGATGGCGCCGCGGCACCGCAATTCGATTCCCGCCCCCGCACGTGCCCGAAGTGCTGGGGAACCGGGCTCACCTTGAACTGCCCCGGTTAGCGGCGCCGTGCAATGGCACTCGCGCTCCGCCCGCGGCAGCACCGGACAGGCGAACGGTTCCGAGCTTCCGGGCATGGCGCCGCCAGACGCAGCGGACTCGCCGACCCGGGCGGCTCCGCCGACCACCACGACCGCGCGAAGGGACGCCGCGTGAGCAAGGACAGGAATGCCGCCGACGACCTGGACCGCCGGGTACCGCAGGCATCCGAAGGCGCCCGGATCGACCGGCAACTGTCCTGGTCGGGACAGATCTCGCCGCCCGAGCCGAGCCGCGACCTCGAGCTGATGGAGCGCGTGTACGGCCGGTTGCGCGACCGCTGACCCGGCGGTGCCGCTTCGACTCGGCGGTGCCGCAGCTTCAGAGCTCGCCGAGTCTCCCGCCGACCCGTTCCAGCACCCGCAGCGAGCCGGTCGCGCGGTGTTCGCGGTAGTTCCCGCCGTCCAGGGCCCGGCGGTAGATGCGGTACGGCGCTTGGCCGCCGTCGTCCGGGTCGGGGAACACGTCGTGGATCACCAGCGCGCCGCCGGGGTTGATCCACGGCGCCCAGCCCTCGTAGTCGGCGTTGGCGGCGGCGTCGGTGTGCCCGCCGTCGATGAACACCAGGTTCAGCGGGCTGCGCCAGAAGGCGGCGGTGGCGGGGGAGCTGCCGACGATCGCGACGACTTCGTCCTCCAGCCCGGCGCGGGCGATGGTGGATCGGAACTCGCCCAACGTGTCCAGCCGCCCGACCTGCGGGTCCACCAGGTCCGGATCGTGGTACTCCCAGCCGGGCTGGTGCTCCTCGGACCCCCGGTGGTGATCGACCGTGACGACGCGACCGCCGGTGGCGCGGGCCGCCGCGCCGAGGTAGACCGTCGATTTCCCGCAGTACGAACCGATTTCCGCCGCTAGCCCGGTTCCCAGGAACTCCGCGGCCGCCCGGTGCAGCGCCAACCCCTCGTCCGCCGGCATGAACCCGGTGGCCTGCTCGGCGACCGCCAGCAGGTCCGGCGGCATCGGCGGTTCCGCACTCGCTCGGTCGCCGGGTGTCGGGTCGGTGTTGGTCACTGCGGCTCCTCCGGAAGACGACGTCGACTCGACAGCTTCTCAGGGAGTGCCCTGCCGTTCGGTGACGCGGGTCCGTTCGGCTGCGGAGAGGGTGAACTCGACGCTGGAGTCGTCCGGCCAGCGCAGGTTCCCTTTGACGACTTGCAGCTTCGGCCGCTGATCGCCGGTGACTCGCCACAGGACCCGCGGTCCTTGCTCGTCGTCGGCCTTCAGCAGGGCCACCTGTGAATGGGACCAGGCCAGCCACGCATCGCCCGCTGCCTCCCGCACCGCATCCGCGAACGAAAGGGCAGCGCACGATTCCTCGCCGCGGACCGTCAACTTGTTCTTGCTGTGGTCCGGGAGGTCATGACTGTCATCGAGGAGAATGTTGGCGATCATCCAGAAGATGAGTCTGCCGAGCAATGTCAGCGTCAGAAACACTTTGCGCGCCGCCCACCGCACGTTCTCGGTGCCGCGCGGTGTTCCATCCGCTCGCCGGCCCGGCACATGGCAGACCACCGATCGAGCACCAACATGCACGACCGAGGTCGACTCACCGGCAAGCTCCCCGGCCACCTGGCGAACCTGTTGACGCTGCTGCTCGAAATCTCGGTTCTTGGAGGTGCGGGTCATATCGACTGCTGATTTCCATCCGAGGGGGTCGAAGACGTCGAGAGCGAGCAAGAAAACCGATCGCCGCTGGTCAGCTCGTGCTTTTCGCCGGCTTCAGCTGCCCGGCGCGTTGTTCGCGGTGGTGATGTCGCCCGCTGCGCGGTCCGGATCGTTGACCAGTTGCGCCAGTTGCACCCGGTAGCCGCCCGGCACGAAATCCCCCCTCGGATGATCATTGCCCGGGCAACGTCGCACCCGCCCGGCCCGCGCGGGGCGGGACGGGACGAAGGCTCAACGCCCGGACTCGAGTCGGCTGCTGCGGGTTCGCGGCGCTGGTGGAGATGGGCAGCGGAGGCCGGCTCTGGCCCATCTAGAACTTGTTCTATTACGCTGCTGCTCCGGCGGACAGGAGGCGCTATGGCGATCGCGATCACCGAGGTGCAGCAGGACGTGCGGGAGTCGGTCCGGGCTTGGTCGCAGGAGCTCGACACCGCCGGGATCAGGGAGGGCGGGTGTCCGGCGCCGGGCCCCTGGTGGAAGGGGCTCGCCGAGATCGGCGTGTTCTCGATCGCGTTGCCCGAGGCGGTCGGCGGCGCCGGTGCGGGAGTCGCCGATCTCGCGGCAGCGCTGGAAGCGGCGGCTGAGGCGCTG
>NZ_JAFRFW010000371.1:0-1541 GCF_017434145.1 Saccharopolyspora sp.
CGGGCACCACACCACGAGCCTGCGCACGGGCGCGCCGGCCGCGAAGTCCTCACCCGGCATGGCCGTCCTCCGGTACCGAGTGCAGCGGAGGCCGACCCTGCGCGGCGGAATCCGGCGAACCCGCACGGTCCGGAAGCCGCCGATCCGGCGCGACCGAACGGTGCTGCCTCCCGGGCAGTCCCGAGCAGCCCGGCTGCTCACTCCTGCCGGGCCGCCGCTCCGGCGAATCGGGGCGGTCCGGCGAATCAGTGCGGTCCGGCAGGTCGCGGATCTCCGCGTCCAACCGCTCCGCGGCGGAGCCGTTCCGCCCCGGCAGCAGCAGCCTGCACGAACGCGGCCGGGAAGCCGCCCCGCGCCCGCCCGCGCGCACGGTTATCTCCCGCTCGCGCAGGTGCCCGTGCCCCTGCCCGAGGCCGCGCCAGCGCGCCTGCGTGCAGTCCAGCCGCACCTCCGCCCCCGGCCAGGGACCGAATGGCAGCAGCACCGCCCCGCGGTGCCGCGCGCGGGCGGACAACCGGCGGGCGTCGGCGTCGGCGGGCAGGCCCGGACGTCCGACCACGACCAGGTCCACCCCGTCCAGCAGGGCGGCGATCACCGAAACCGGGTCCCCGCCCGGCTGCGGCACCAGCGCCAACCGGTCGAGGTCCACACCCATCTCGGCCGCCGCGGACAGGCCGAGGCCGGGCAATCCCACCACGGCCGCCCACGACCCCGCCGAAGTCGCCTCGGACAGCAAGGCCAGCAGCAGCGCGGTCGAGTCCTGCACCGCCACCGTGCTGCCACGGCGCAGGCCCGGCCATGGCAGCACGGTGGCGAGTTCCGCCCGCACCGGCAGTTCCCGTCCCGCAACGGGACCACCGTTCACCTCGGTGGCAGCGGAGTCCACGGACACCCCGTTCGCCGTGGTCACCCCGTCCAACGCCACCAAAGGCGTGCTCGCGGACATCTGCTGCCTCCCCACTTCGTTCGCCCGGCACCCGACCCCGCATCGAGCACCCAACCGTCCGCTGTGGGGAGACAGCGGTGAGGTCGCGCCGCCTGCACCCGAACGGCACCACCTCAAGGGGCGGTCGCCCCCCGACGGCGACCACTCCCGAGTTCTTTCCAGTTCAACGCCTCCGGGCCACCCGACCCGGATCACCCGCTCCGACGCACCGCGCCGGTCCAACGCTCCGGCAGTCGCCTCGGCACCACCTCGATCCGTTCCAGTTCCCCGGGAGCACTACCGCCGCAGCGACCGAGTCCCCGACCTCGCCGATCGCTCCGGCATCCGCTCCACCGCGCCGGTGGAGCCGTCTCGCTCGGGCGGCCCGCAGGGAGACCGGCTCGGCGAAGACCACCCGGAACGAGATCGAACCTTAGTTCGACTTGATTAAGTAAACCCTGGACACGGGCTTGCCGTCAAGGCTTTCACCGGAAAGAGCGAACACGAGTTCGAAAACCCCAGGTCGCCGCTCCGACCGCCCGGGCCCGCCGCGCTACCCATGATGCGCCCGAGCACCGACAAGATCGACTTCTTCGCGGCGGAGCGCCTGCGCGCC
>NZ_JAFRFW010000372.1:0-6951 GCF_017434145.1 Saccharopolyspora sp.
ACGCGCGTGGTTCGCACGGTGATGACGGTTTGGTCGACACCGTGCAGGTCGGCACCGATTGGATCGATGACCAGGATGTGCGCGTGCAGGCCAAGAAATGGATTCGGGCGAATGCGGGACGCGGTGTGCGATGAATGCCCCCGCCGTTCGGTGCAAGGTGAGCGCACCTGTCCGGCCGCGCTCACCGGCTCGCTCGATTCAAGGACGATCCACAGCAGACGGTTCCGGCGTTGCGGCTTTCCGGAAACCACGGCGAACGCGGATCCCCGGTAGCGTCGACGCCGCAGCGATGAACGCTTGTCCCCGGCCGAGCAAGTGATCGTGACGACGTTGACGCGCGAGCGCTGACCGGCGGGTTAGCGTGCGGGGAGGAGCTGCCGAGACAGTCAGGAGAGCACCTGCATGAGCGTCCCGCTGCCCGACTCGTTCCGCCGCGAAACCGTCCAAGTCGGCGATGTCCGCATCAACACCCTCGTCGGGGGCGACGGCCCGCCGGTCCTGCTGCTGCACGGCTACCCGCAGACGCACCTGATTTGGCACGGGGTCGCGCCCGCGCTGGCCGAGCAGCACACCGTGGTGCTCACGGACCTGCGCGGCTACGGCGACAGCGACAAGCCAGCGGGCGGGCCGGGGCACGAGGGGTACTCGAAGCGCACGATGGCGCGGGATCAAGTGCTGGTGATGCGGGAGCTCGGCTTCGAGCGGTTCGCCGTCGCCGGGCACGACCGCGGCGGCCGGGTCGCGCACCGGATGGCGCTGGACCATCCGGACGCGGTGCGCGGGCTCGCGGTGCTGGACATCGTGCCGACGCACTACGCGTTCAGGCACGCCGACATGCATTTTGCGCTCGGCTATTACCACTGGTTCCTGCTGGCCGCTGACGATGGCGTGCCGGAGCGGCTGATCGGTGGCGCGCCGGAGTTCTGTGTGCGCAGCCGGATCGACGCGTGGAGCGGCGACGCCGGGCTGCTCGAGCCCGCGGCCGTGGACGAGTACGTGCGGTGCTTCTCCGATCCGGCGGCGATCCACGCGTCCTGCGAGGACTACCGCGCGGCGGCCTCGGTCGACCTGGAACACGACGAAGCCGACCGCGCGAACCGCGTCATCGCGCCGTTGCTGGCGTTGTGGGGCGCGGAAGGGTTCGTGGGCGCCACTTACGACGTGCTGTCGGTGTGGCGCGGCTATGCCGACAACGTGGGCGGGGCGGCACTCCCGTCCGGTCACTACGTGCCGGAAGAAGCGCCGCAGGAGACCGCGGATGCGCTGCTGACCTTCTTCGGCAGCTTGTGAACCTCAGACCATGCTGAGCAGCATCGCGCCCATGCCGATGCTCATCGCCCCGTGGCAGGCCGAGTCCCACGCCGGGTGGGTCGCGGTGGATTCCGCCAGGGCGCGACGGCCGGTGTCGACGGCGCTGGAAATCCACACCACCGACGACAGCACCAGGAAACCGGCCAGCAGCACCGAAATCGTCACGACACCGCCCGGCGGCCCTGGCGTCGCCGCGGCGGCCAGCACTCCGGACGACGGTGCGCCCATGGAGTGGTGATGATGCCCGCCGCCGGAGTCGGATCCGCCCATCATCAGCATCGGCATCGTCGCGATCATCCACACCATGGCCGCCGACATCACGGCATGGTGGGTGTGCGCGATCCGCGCCCGCCGGGCGTGGCCGCAAGGCACCCGCAGCGCGGTCAGCACCAGGAACCACCCGGTGGCGACCGCGAACAGCGCGATCTGCGGCCCTGCGGGCACGCTCATGCCCAACGGCCAGGCCATCGCGATCATGAGCAGGCTCATCGCGAGGTGGCTGATCGAGCTGAGCCGGTCCGGCCACCCACCGGCCGGGCGGGCGGCGCGGAATCCGCACCACACCGCGGTCAGCGTGAACAGCACGGTCAGGACCCAGCGCAGCAGCAACGATTCGACCACGGTCAGGCTCCGGTGATCCGCCGGGCGCGCAGCCCGAGCACGATGTCGACGATCAGGAAAAACAGCAGCGAAGCCCCCAGCAAGGGGACGAAGTAGGCGATGAAGGCGCCTCCGACGATGATCGGCGCGAGCACCCGGCCGGGGATCCGGCGCCACGCCCCGCGTTCCGGCAACCGGCCGAAACCGCGGGTGGGCCGCCGCAGCCACCACATCCGGTAGCCCCAGAAGATCATGCTGAGCAGGCCGAGGGCGAGCGAGGCCAGCAGCACCTGGTTGACCCAGCCGAACAGGATCCCCATGTGCGCGTCGATGCCCCAGCGCGAGAGCTTCGCCGTGAGCGGGTAGTCCGCGAACCGCACGATTCCGGTCACGTTCCCGTTCGCCGGGTCGACGGCGATCTGGTCCTGCTGCGTCGGCCAGTGCCGCTGCACCTGCATCACGGTGTAGGCGCTGCCGGGGCCGTCGGGCGGAGTGATCTCCACGGGTCCGTTGAGCCCTTGCCCGAGCGCGACCTGGTGCACCCGGTCGACGCCCACGTCTCCGCTCGGGCCCGCGGCCGGAGCGGGTGGCACATCGGTGGTGACTTCGGGGGTCTCCCAGGACAGCGCGGCGCGCAACGCGGTCACGTTCTCACCGGCGAACAGCGACCAGGTCAGTCCGGTCGCGGAGAGGAACAGCAGGCCGATCGCGGCCCAGATGCCCACCGCTCCGTGCCAGGACAGCACCCGCTTGCGCCCGGCGGGCCGGAACTCCGGTGCCAGCAGCAGCCGGGCGCGGCGCTCGCGGCGGCGTCGCCCGACCCACAAGGCGAGTCCGCCGAGCACCACCACCCACAACCAGCTCGCGGCGAGTTCGCTGTAGACCCGGCCCGCGTCGCCGAGGTGCAGTCCCCGGTGCAGGTTGTCGACCCAGGTGCGCAGCGGCAACGACTGGCCGTCGCCGTAGGTCTCCAAGTTCCCGCGCACTTCGCCGGTGTGCGGGTCGACGAACACCGTGCGGTGGTAGCTGTCCGAGCGGCCTGCGTCGGGCGCGAAGATGACCTGAGTCGTGTCGGTCGCGGTCGGCGCAGGGCGCACCGCGCTGAGTCCCCGGTCCGGCAGCGCCGCCTTCGCGGTGTCGATCTGCGCGGACAGCGGTGCGCTGGTCGTGGCGGCCGGAACGTGCAGCTCGTGCGCGTAGGCCCACTGCTCCAGCTGCGGGGTGAACACGTACAGCAGGCCGGTCAGCGCGGTGACGGTGAGGAACGGTGCGATGCAGATCCCGGCGTAGAAGTGCAGCCGCATGATCAGCGGGCGCAGCACCGCCCAGGTGGAACGCCCCTGCGGCACGTCCTCCGGGGCGCCGGCTTCCGGTAGCGGGTCCTGCCGCACGAGCGTCGGATCCGTCGCCATCGCTTCTCCCACCGTTCGGCGCGTGTCGTCGCACCACTAGTCGCGGGATCATCGGCATCGGTTCCCGGCCGGGAAAATGACGTCCATCAACTGGGAACGGCCGCGCCGGTTCGGCCGTGTGCCTTGTCACGCCGCAACATCTGCCGGAACCGCGACGAACTCGCGGCCGACCCGTCCTGTGCGGCCTGCCATCTCGGGCGGCCGGTGTCGATAGGCGCAGGGAGCAGCAACCACCGATGTCGGAGGAACGTACGGGCCGGGTGCGGAGCGGATTGCCGTGGCTGCTGGGTGGTGGCTTCGCGGTGCTGCTGACGGTGTTCGTCGCCGCGCTCGGCGGCGCGGACGTCTACGCGCAGCTAGGGCTGTCGGCACCGGGCGCGGTGGTGCAGCTCGGCATCGGACTCGTGCGGCTGGTAGCCGACGTGTCCGCAGCGATCTGCTTGGGAGCGTTGGCGTTCGCGACGTTCTTCACCACACCGCGCGGTTCCGGTGGGGTGTCTCCGGACGGTTTCGCGGCGGTGCGTGCTGGTGGCGCTGCGGGCTGGGTCTGGTTCGTGGCAGCGGTGTTGATGATTCCGCTCGAAATGGCTGATTCGTCCGGGCAGTCGTTGGCCGACGTGGTGGAGCCATCGGCGTTCACCGGTCTGCTGTCCGCGTTGTACGAGCCGAAGGCGTGGCTGGCCACGGCACTCATCGCGCTGGTCGTCGCGGTGTGCGCGCGGATGGCGTTGATGTGGCGACCCGCGATGGGACTGGCGGCGCTGGCCGCGATCGGCTTGCTGCCACCGGCGGTGGTGAGTCATTCGGCATCCAACGCCGGGCACGACTACGGGACCAACGTGATCGTGCTGCACGTGGTGGCGGCCGCGTTGTGGCTGGGCGTGCTGATCGCCGTCATCGCGCACGTGCGCCGTGGCGGTGGACATCGGGAACTGGTGCTGGCGCGCTACCGCAAGCTCGCGGCCGTCTGCTGGTTCGTGCTGGCAGCTTCCGGGCTCGTGGATGCGTTCGTGCTGCTGCCGCCGAGTCGACTGGCAACCGGATACGGCGCGTTGGTGCTGGCCAAGGTGGTGCTGCTGGCCGCGTTGGGCGCGGCCGGGATGTGGGCGCGACGGCGGCTCGCGGCACCGGCGGCGCTGCTGGGCACCGAGCTCACGATCATGCTCGTGTCGGTCGGGGTATCGATGGGCATGGCGCACACGCCACCGCCGAACCTGCTGGACCGCACGACCAGCACGTCCGAAGTGATCCTCGGCTACGACCTGCCCGGGCCGCCGAGCCTGCTGAACCTGCTGACGGTTTGGCGCTTCGACCTCATTCTCGGCACGGCCGCCGTAGCACTCGCCGCGCTCTACCTGCTGGGAGTGCGTTCGCTGCGCAAGCGCGGGGATTCCTGGCCGCCGGGCCGGACGGCGGCGTGGCTGGTGGGGTGCGCGACGCTCGTGATCGCCACGTCCTCCGGGCTCGGCGTCTACTCGTCCGGGGTGTTCAGCGTGCACATGCTCGTGCACATGGTGCTCAACATGCTCACTCCGGTGCTGCTCGTGCTGGGCGGGCCGATCACGCTGGCATTGCGCGCCTGCACCCCGGCCGGACGCGGAAATCCGCACGGCCCAAGGGAATGGGTGCTCACCGCCGTGCACTCGCCGCTCGCGCGGTGGCTCGCGCACCCGGCGATCGCCACGGTGCTGTTCGTCGTCTCGTTCTACGCGCTGTACTTCACGTCGCTGTTCGAGGCCGCGATGTCCGAGCACTGGGCGCACGAGCTCATGAACATCCACTTCCTGCTGGTCGGCTACCTGTACTACTGGACGGTGATCGGCGTGGACCCGGCGCCGAAACCGCTGCCGCACCTGGCGAAACTCGGAATGGTGTTCGCGGTGATGCCGTTCCACGCCTTCTTCGGCGTGATCATGATGAGCATGGACGGCGTGATCGCGGAGAACTTCTACCGCACCCTCGACCTGCCGTGGGCGCACGACCTGCTGGCCGACCAGTACCTCGCGGGCGGGATCGCTTGGGCGGCGGGCGAAGGCCCGCTGATCGTGGTGCTGCTGGCCCTGATGACCCAGTGGTACCGGCACGACATGCGTGAGGCCCGCCGCGCCGATCGCTCCGGCGACGAGGAACTCGCTGCCTACAACGAAATGCTCGCCCAACTCGCCCAACGCCGCGGCAACTGACGCGGCACGCTCGCCAGCGGGTGTTCTCGGCGAACCTTCAGGTGTGCGAGCGGTCCAGGGCGCCTGTGCGGAGGTGCCGCAGGAACGCGGACCAAGCCGGTGCGGCGAAGATCAAGTGTCCGCCGTCGCGGTCTTTGGTGTCGCGGACGGCGGCGAGGCCGGGGGCTCCGCCTACTTCGACGCACGCGCCGTTCGGTGCTGATCGACTGCTCTTGCGCCATCCACTGATCTCCAGCGTCATCGTCAACCTTCCATCTCTGCTCGAAGAGTTGCGATGAAGTCCAGCGAATCACCTGCGGACAATGCAAGGTCTTGCAAGCGATTCACGGCCTCGGCGTGCGCAGCGACGTCGCGCGGGCCTTTGATGAAGATCAAGCTGCTGTAGTGGTCGATCTGGACGATCGGGTCCGCCTTCGGGAAGCGGAGCAGGATGAACTGACCGGCATGGGCGGCGTGGAACGTTTCCGCGCCGGAGCGGATGACCCGCACAGTGATGTTCGACTGGTCGGTCGCCGCCGTCGTGATGTGTCTCAACTGCTCAGCCATCGCTGCTTGACCGCCGAACGGCTCGCGCAGCGCAGCCTCGCCGATCAACGCCGTGAAAGTCGGTGCGTTCGATTTGGTCAGCACCGTCCTTCGTTCCATTCGCGTCAGGATGCGTGGGCCGATCTGGTTGTTCTGCAGCGCAGCCATGGACGCCCGCATGTAGTCCGGTGTTTGCAGCAGACCCGGGATCAGCATCGGCGCCACCTCGGTGATTTCGGTGGCAGTGCTCTCGAACTGGACCAGCGACGCCAGTTCCTTCTGCACACCCGGGATCCCGGAGCTGATCCAACTGGGCGCGTCGGTGCTGCGAGCTTGCTCCAGGATCCGTTCGTATTCGTCCCCGTTGACCCCGAGTGCGGTCAAGAAGCTCGCGACGTGCTCGGGTGACGGCACGCTCGTGCCGGTTTCCCATCGGTGGAGCTGGGTCTTGGCCACGGCCAGCCGTTCGGCGAGTGCACGGAGACTCAACCTCGCCTGTTTCCGCGCATCGCGCAGCTCGGCTCCGAGGGCTCGTGCTGAAGGTGAGTTGGCTGATCCGGTCGCCATGTCCGCCGATCTTAAAGCCCCGATACACCTGCATTGCCCGGCCGATCAGTCACTCTAACGAGTACTAGGCATGGACCTGTGTACACCGCTATGTTCACAGGGACATCAATGATCACTGTGTCCGACTGGTGGTGGTTCGGTGGTCTACCGCGACCTGACCGGCGACTCCCTGGAGGTGTGCGTTGCCGTATCCGTTTCGTTGGTTTCCGGCTAGGGGTGAGCGTCATGCGGGCCGGGATTCCGCGCCGCGGCTGGGTTTTCGAGCGGGGACGTGTGTCGAGGCGTTGTGCGGTGCTGCGCTGGTGGCGGAGGAAGGGGCTGCCGCGTGGCTGTGGCCGACGTGCGCAACCTGC
>NZ_JAFRFW010000035.1:0-4590 GCF_017434145.1 Saccharopolyspora sp.
CTGGTGGCGAGCGCGGCCAGCAGCGCGGTTCCCACCGACATCACCGCGTAGCGGGTGATCTCCCCGCGCAGCGCCGCGCGCCCGCCGCCGCCCCAGGTGCGCCGGTTGAGCACGAAGTTCGGCACCGCACCGGCCAGCCATGCCAGCACCGTCGAGAACACCGCAGGGGCGCCCACCGCGTAGGAGCCGACGAACACGACCTGGCTGATCCCGGTCGCCACGACCGACGCGGCCGCGAACCGGCTCACCAGCTGCCAGTAGCGGCCGCGCCGCTCCCGCCCGGTCATTCCGGAGGGTTCCGTGGTTTCCGCGGCCTGCATTTTCCCGTCCTTCCCAGACAGCTTTCCGGCGAGTACCGCGCCGTTGCCGGTGCGGTTCGTGTCCGCACGATAGCGAGGTGCCGCGAAGTGCCGTTGCTCTCTCATCCGCGGCAGGTTCGACTCTTCGCTACGCCGCCGAAGGATGAGACCATTTCGATGTCTTCGGGGCGGGATCCGGGCCGCACGAGCGCCTTCACCTCGTTCCGACAGGATGTTTCCTACCGTGCCGATCGTCGCCGGCGCCGAGTCCGGGTTCCGGTGACCGCGGCCGCCGGTGTTCGCGCTCCCGGGGCGGAACCGCAGGCGCCGGTGGCACACCCGCAATGACGTAGAGGAGAACAAGGCGTGCGAATCCTCGTCCTCGGGGGCGATGGCTACCTGGGCTGGCCGACCGCTCTGCACCTGTCCGATCACGGCCACGAGGTGGCGGTGGCCGACAACTTCGCCAGGCGCGGCTACGACCACGAGATGGGCGTGCAGAGCCTGGTGCCGATCGAGCCGATGCAGTCCCGCGTCGACACTTGGCGGGAGGTGTCCGGAAAAGCCATCAAGTCCTACTACGGCGATCTGTGCGATGCCGATTTCACCTACGAGATGGTTCGTGATTTCCGGCCGGACACCATCGTGCACTACGCGGAGCAGCGCGCCGCGCCGTACTCGATGATCGACCGCAAGCACGCGGTCTACACCCAGCAGAACAACGTGGTCGGCAACCTCAACGTGCTGTTCGCGATCCAGGAGATCGACCCCGAGATCCACCTGGTGAAGCTGGGCACGATGGGCGAGTACGGCACGCCGAACATCGACATCGAAGAGGGCTGGCTGGAGGTCACGCACAAGGGGCGGACCGACCGGATGCTGTACCCGAAGAAGCCGGGCTCCTTCTACCACCTCAGCAAGGTGCACGACAGCCACAACATCGAGTTCGCCTGCCGGATCTGGGGGCTTCGCGCGACCGACCTGAACCAGGGCGTGGTCTACGGCCAGGAGACGCCGCAAACCCTGCGCGACCCGCGGCTGGCGACCCGCTTCGATTACGACGCGGTGTTCGGCACGGTGCTGAACCGGTTCGTGATCCAGGCGGTGCTGGGGCACCCGCTGACGGTGTACGGCAGCGGCGGGCAGACCCGCGGGCTGATCGACATCCGGGACACCGTGGAGTGCATCCGGCTGGCCGCGGAGAACCCGGCCGAGGCCGGCGAGTTCCGGGTGTTCAACCAGATGACCGAGAGCTTCTCGGTGGAGGAGATCGCCAAGGTCGTGGCCAACAGCTTCGACGGCGCGGTCGAGGTCGAGTACCTGGACAACCCGCGGGTGGAGCAGTCCGAGCACCACTACAACGTGGTGCACACCGGGCTGGTCGAGCTGGGCCTGCAGCCGCACCTGCTGTCGAACACGCTGATCGAGTCGCTGTTCGGGGTGGCCCAGCAGCACGTCGGCCGGGTCGATCTGGGCGCGATGCGCCCGACCGTGCAGTGGCGGACGGCTTCCAGCCCGCTGCGTTCGGAGAGCTGAGCCGCAGGCTCAGCGGACCGAGGTTCCGCGGATCCGGCGGGTGCCCGTTTCGGGCGCCCGCCGGCGTTTTGCCCGGCCCGGCCGCCGGCGATCACGCCGCCGATTCGGTGCTGTGCTCGAACTGTGCGCCCCAAGGGCTGGAATATTCCAAATTAGGCGTGCACACTGTGAACCAACGCGCCTCGCCGGAACGGCTGCCAACGGTGCGGGGTCGCCGAGGTGGCACCGAGCGAGCCGCGGTTCGTCCCTCGCGGGCGGAAACACGATGCGGCCGTGCGACGGCCGCGGTACGGGGAGCGGCGTCCCGGGCGCGAGCACTAGCACCTGTTCGCACCCGGGGCGCCTACCGCGTGTCGGGGGGCTTCCACACGGCCCACAGACCGTAGCCCTTTCGTATGATTCGCGCGATACGGCACGTGGGTAATTCCCGACGCTGCGTGCGTTATGATCAGCTTTTCGGTCCTGGCTTTCCCGCCGGTCCCGGCGGATGCCGCGAGCCGACCGGCCGCACTGAGCCGCACGGGACCGCACTGGGCCGCTCCAGCGACTCGACCGGCCAGTCACTCGTTCGGCGCAGCGACGCCCGCCGATTCAGCCGACCGGCTCACCGGCCTCGTCCGGAACCTCCTCGCGCCGGTCGCGCACGATCTGGCGCACCGTGACCACCAGCGCCGCCACCCAGGCCAGCACGATCACCGCGTAGATCACCGACGGCGCGGGCAGCTCGAACGCCTTGATCAGCGTGCGGGCGTTGGTGAGCACGATCAGCCCGCCCGCACCGACGCCGATCATCCGCATCGGCACGATCCGCACCAGGTAGGCCGCCAGCGGCGCGGCCACCACGCCACCGACCAGCAGCGCGCCCACCGTCATCCAGGACAGTGGCTCGCCGGCCAGCGAGGTGAGGAACCCGACGCTGGCGGCCATCGCCACCAGGAACTCGCTGGTGTCCACCGAACCGACGATCTTGCGCGGCTCGACCTTGCCGGTGCTCAGCAACGTCGGCGTGGACACCGGGCCCCAACCGCCGCCGCCGGTGGCGTCGACGAAACCCGCCACCAGGCCCAGCGGCGCCAGCAGTTTCGGGCTCACCCCGGTCAATTGGCGCTTGCGCAGCGGGCGCAGCGCGAACCGCAGCAGCACGTAGGCGCCCAGCACCAGCAGGATCGTCGACATCCAGGGCTCGGCCGCCTCGGTCGAAATGTTGCTCAGCGCGGTGGCACCGAGGAACGCCCCGACCGCGCCCGGCACGCCGAGCTGCAGCACGACCTTCCAGTCCACGTTGCCGAACCGCCAGTGCGAGACCCCGGAGGCCACCGACGTGCCGATCTCGGCCAGGTGCACCGAGGCCGAGGCCAGCGCCGGGCTCAGTCCCGCCGTCAGCAGGATCGTCGTGGAGGTCACCCCGTAGGCCATGCCGAGGGAACCGTCGACGAGCTGGGCTATGAACCCGCCGAGCGCGAAGATCAGGAAGGTCTGCACGTTCTCTCCGTGGGGTGGCGTTCGGGAAGGCCCCGGCAGTGCCCGGATCTTTCGGGCAAGGATCTTCGGGGCGTGGTGGACGGGCGCGGACCTCCGCAGCGGTTCTGCCCGGCGCGCGGCGGAGTTCTCGCGCGGCGCGCGGCAGGCGCTGCGCGGCGCGGGCAGGGCGCAGGAACGGCCTGGGACTCGGGAGCTACTGGACCCGGTCGAGCGCAGGACGGCTCAGGATGCGCCGACGACACCCGGATGAACAGACGAGCAGCAGATCCACATGCAGGCGCTGCACGAGCACGCCCCACTGGTCACCGCACGTCATGCCCGCCAGTGAACCAGATCGACCCATCGTGCGGCAGCCACGTCCCAAAGTCCGGGAGTCCGGCGGCGTTCGGTCACCGCGCCCGCACGCGCCGGAATCTCGATCACCCGGTTCAGCGCCGAGCGCGGTCGGAGGCGATCGTTGCGGGAGCCCGCGGTGCAGGCTGTGGACGGCTCGTCGCTGCCTCGCTCATGGCGGCTTCATCGAGGGTTGTGTCGGACTTGTGCCCAAGGCCACTTTCGCCGATCTGACGCCTTGGTCGACGACCCACTCGCAAGATCGATCGTCCTGATCGAATTCGCAGGTCACCGGCGAGTCCGGCGGAGCCCGCCCGCCGCCCCGCGCGGTCGGGCGCAGGTTCGCCGGACGTTCGGCCGCAGCGCCCGTTATGCCGTTGACCAGGGAAAAACACTGATCGCGGGCAGGTGGGTGCACTCGGTCGCCGATCTCGGTGGACCGTCGCGGAGGCCGGTTCCCGGAGCACCTCCAGCTAGATCATCTGCGTAACCTGAAGGTCATCTCTTCCCGTCACTAAATGTGCTCGTGCGAGCCGCGTGCGGCAGGCGTACTTCCTGCTGAAGGGTGAGGAATTGCCGCCCTTGGTGACGCTTAGCTACCTTTTTCGCTGGAACGTCACGGTTCGGTCACGAAAAGATCTCGCCCCCGAAGAGGTCACCCGCGTCCCCCGGCGGGAGTGCCCGGACCACCCCCGAAGACGGAAAGGCGATAATGGCCAAGCACAGCGAGGAGACCGGTCAGACCCCGAAGCCGGCTCTCCGCGAATCCCTGCTGAACTCGTTCCGCCCCCGGCCCGGGAACAAGTTCCCCATCGGCAACAAGATCGCCGCGGCCGCGGTCGCGGTCGGTGCCTTCGCCGCGATCGGCCAGCCGCTGGCCGCGAACGCGACCGGAGGCGCCGAGGAGCACGCCGTGCGCCCGGTCGCCGAGCAGCAGGCC
>NZ_JAFRFW010000373.1:0-1703 GCF_017434145.1 Saccharopolyspora sp.
AGGCCCGCGCGGTGCAGCACCCGGGCGTGCGCGCGGGAACCGGCGATGTCGTAGGGCGCCAGGCGCCAGTCGAAGTGCGTGGACAGGCTCAGCGCCGCCATCGCCTCGGCCGGGCCGGAGGCGAAGCGGCCGCCCCAGAGCTTGGTGGGCTCGCTGCCTTGCTGGGTCACGGTTTTCCTCGGGTGGGGAGTCGGGTTTGCGGGAAGTCCGGGGCGGAGCACCGTCCGCTCGGGAAGGCGTGGCGACACGACTGCGGCGCGGCGGCGGAGGAGTTCCCCGCCACCGCGCCCGATGCCTGCGCGCTCAGCCCTGGTCGCGCTTCGCGGCGATCTTGCTGGGCAGGCCCCACAGCTGCACGAAGCCCTTGGCCAGGCCCTGGTCGAAGGTGTCGCCCTCGTCGTAGGTGGCCAGGTTGAAGTCGTACAGCGACTGCTCGCTGCGCCTGCCGTTGACCACCGCGCGGCCGCCGTGCAGCGACATCCGGATGTCGCCGCTGACGTGCTGCTGCGAGTCGGCGATGAAGGCGTCCAGCGAGTCCTTCAGCGGCGAGAACCACAGGCCGTCGTAGACCAGCTCGCCCCAGCGCTGCGCCACGGTCCGCTTGAACCGGGCCAGGTCGCGCTCCAGCGTGACGTCCTCGAGCTCCTGGTGGGCGGTGATCAGCGCCAGCGCGCCCGGCGCCTCGTAGATCTCGCGGCTCTTGATGCCCACCAGCCGGTCCTCGACCATGTCGAGGCGCCCGATGCCCTGCGCGCCCGCGCGCTGGTTGAGCTGCTGGATCGCCTGCAGGACGCTGACCTGCTGGCCGTCGATGGCGACCGGCACGCCGCGGTCGAAGGTGATCACGACCTCGTCGGCCTCGCGCGGGGTGGCCGGGTTCTCGGTGTAGGAGTAGACGTCCTCGACCGGCGCGTTCCAGATGTCCTCCAGGAACCCGGTCTCCACGGCCCGGCCCCAGACGTTCTGGTCGATCGAGTACGGCGACTTCTTGCTCACGTCGATCGGCAGGTCGCGGTCCTCGGCCCAGGCGATGGCCTTCTCGCGGGTCCAGGCGAAGTCCCGGACCGGGGCGATGACCTTCAGGTCCGGGGCCAGCGCGCCGATGCCGACCTCGAAGCGCACCTGGTCGTTGCCCTTGCCGGTGCAGCCGTGCGAGACGGTGGTGGCGCCGTGCGCCTTGGCCGCGTCGGTGAGGTGCTTGACGATCAGCGGCCGGGACACCGCAGAAACCAGCGGGTACCGGTCCATGTACAGCGCGTTGGCCTGCAGCGCGGGCAGGCAGTACTGGTCGGCGAACTCGTCGCGGGCGTCCGCGACGACCGCTTCGACCGCGCCGCACTCCAGCGCCCGCTTGCGCACCGTCTCCAGGTCTTCGCCGCCCTGGCCGACGTCGACCGCGACGGCGACGACCTCGGTACCGGTCTCCTCGGCGATCCAGCCGATGGCCACGGAGGTGTCCAGGCCACCGGAGTAGGCCAGCACTACCCGCTCACTCATGATCGTTGCTCCTGTTCGGGTCTGGTTGTGGTTGCCGCGGGGGCTCGCCCGCGTCGTGTTCGCCCGCCTCGTCGGCACCGCGTTCGCCGGAGGCCATGTTGCTGAACCGCTCGGCCAGGTCCAGGCCGGTCAGCGGCTCGCGGGCCACCACCATCACGGTGTCGTCACCGGCGATGGAGCCGACGACCTCCAGCAGCGCCGCCCGG
>NZ_JAFRFW010000374.1:0-3013 GCF_017434145.1 Saccharopolyspora sp.
CCGTCGGACGGGGCCTGCTGCGGGCGGGGGCCGGGCTTCGGGCCGGGTTTGGGCGCGGTCTGCTCGGCCGACCCCACGGACGCGGCCGCGTCGCCGGACTTGGGCGGCGGCGCGGGCTTGCCGCCACCGCGACCGTTGGATTTGCCTGCCTTCGGGTAAGCATCGCGAAGCCGACGCGCCACCGGGGCTTCCACGGTGGAGGACGCGGACTTCACGTACTCGCCCTGTTCGGCGAGCTTGTTGAGAACGTCTTTGCTCGTCACACCGAGCTCTTTAGCGAGCTCGTGCACGCGGGCCTTGCCTGCCACTGCTCTCCTCATCTGGTGAGGCCGGGCGGCAGTCCCGCACGACCTCGTCCTATCGCCGATGCGCGTTCATGGCTTCAGCTTCACGGCTGATTCATGACGGGTCGACCTGCTTCCTTCAACTGCGTCCGCGCGGGAGGGTCCCGCGTCGGTCTGGGGATGAACTGCCGTCCGGTGGTGTCCCGGAATCCGCGGAATCCAGGTGCGCCCGCACGGCCGAGAGGTCCAGCGGCCCCGGCACGCGCAGTGCCCGGGGGAACGCTCGACGGCGCTCGGCGAGCCGAAGGCAACGGGGATCGGAGTGCAGCCATGCGCCCCGGCCCGGTTTCCGCTTTCGCGGATCGGGCTCGGCGGCGAACTCTGCCGCACCACTCCCGGCCACCACTCGCAGCAGCTCGGCGGCCGACGTCCGGGTACGACACCCCACACAGGTGCGAACCGGTCCTTGCGCACGGCCACAGCCGTGATCACCGGGCGAACGTGTGCGGATTCTCGTTCCCTCGCGTCGAGCCACCAATGATTCTAACCCGTGCCCGCCAGTGGTTGTTCCTCGCCCGGCGCGACCGGCCGGCTTCCCGGTCGCGCCGCCGCACTCACTCCGCGGAACCGACCGCGGGCAGGTCACCGACCCCTTGCTGGACGTGCTCGCTCGGTGCCGTTGCGTGCGGATGCCCCGCCGTGGTCGTCGGCGAGGACGGGTCGGCGTCGCTGCGGATGTCGATGCGCCAGCCGGTGAGCCGGGCCGCGAGCCGCGCGTTCTGGCCTTCCTTGCCGATCGCCAGGGACAGCTGGAAGTCCGGCACGACCACCCGCGCGGTCTTCGCCCGCTCGTCGACGACCTCGACCGAGACCACTTTCGCCGGGGACAGCGCGTTGCCCACGAACGTCGCCGGGTCCTCGGAGAAGTCGATGATGTCGATCTTCTCGCCGCCGAGCTCGCTCATCACGTTGCGCACCCGCGCGCCCATCGGCCCGATGCAGGCGCCCTTGCCGTTGACGCCGCTGACCGCGGAGCGCACCGCGATCTTCGAGCGGTGCCCGGCCTCGCGGGCCACCGCGGGGATCTCCACGGTGCCGTCGGCGATCTCGGGCACCTCCAGCGCGAACAGCCGCCGCACCAGGTTCGGGTGGGTGCGCGAGAGCGTGATCTGCGGTCCGCGGGCGCTGCGCGAGACGCCGACGACGTAGCACTTGACCCGCATCCCGTGCTCGTAGCGCTCACCGGGCACCTGCTCGGCGGCCGGGATGACGCCTTCGCTGTCGCCGACCTGCACCACCACCATGCCGCGCGAGTTGGCCTTGGCGTCGCGCTGCACGACACCGCCGAGGATCTCGCCCTCCTTGGTGGAGAACTCGCCGAAGGTGCGCTCGTGCTCGGCGTCGCGCAGCCGCTGCAGGATGACCTGCCGCGCGGTGGTCGCGGCGATCCGCCCGAAGCCCTCCGGCGTGTCGTCCCACTCCTCGGCGACGCCGCCCTCGTCGTCCAGGCTGTGCGCGATGACGCGCACGATGCCGGTCTTGCGGTCCACTTCCACCCGGGCGTGCTGCTGGTGCCCCTCGGTGTGGCGGTATGCCGTCAGCAGCGCTGATTCGATCGCTTCCAGGACGGTCTCGAACGGAATGTCCTTGTCGCGTTCGATCGCCCGCAGCGCGGCGATGTCGACGTTCACCTCGACTCCTCTGCATTCGTCCGGTCGCCGTCGGCCTGCTCGGCGTTGTCCCCGTCGGCATCTTCCTGGCCGCCCGCCGCCCGCTTGAGCTGGACCAGTTCCTGCGCCGGGGGCTGCTGGAACTCCACCTCGACCACCGCCCGCGCGACGTCCCGGTAGGCCAGCGTGCGCACCTGCTTGCGCTCGAGGACCTGCACCTCCTGCTCGCCCGCCGCGCCGACGCGGGCGGTGAGCTCGGTGCCGTCGGTCAGCCGGATCTTGGCCAGCCGGTGCCGGGCGCGGCGCCAGTGCCGCGGCCGGGTCAGCGGGCGGTCGGTGCCGGGTGAGGTCACCTCCAGCGTGTAAGCACCTGCCAGCACGTGCTCGTGCGCGTCCAGCGCGGTCGACACGGCATGGCTGAGCTGGGATATCTCGTCGAGACCGACCCCTTCGTCGGAGTCCACGACGACTTTCACCAGGCGGCGTCTGCCCGCCTGCTGCACGTCGAGCTCCTCCAGGTCGTAGCCGGCGGCGGAGACGGCGTCGGCGACGACGGGCTCCAGCAGCGCGACGAGTTCATCGCGCGGCGGGCTGGACACGTTGGCACTCCTAGGTTCGGGGGTTCGGCGGGTCGTGGTCGGTGGGCTGGGCGGTCGGGGGGCTGGGTGGTCGGCGGCCGGATCTCCGCGGCCGGACTCCGTGCCGGAGCTTCCCGGCGGGGCGGCTCCGTTCGGGGCGGATCCGCCGCGCGGCTCCGGCCGATTCCGTCGTGGCACCCGGTGGGCCGATACGGGCCCGCGCTCGGCCGGGCTCGCGGCACTCGAGCTCGGCGCACGGGCCGCGGTCGTCCAGCTTATCTCGTCGGTCCGCCGCTCAGCGCGGCATGGGCGGGCGCCGGGCGAACGCGGCCGCCGCAGGGCTGCCTGGCAGGATGGATCAGCGTGCGAGCCCCCTTCAGCAACCACCGCCCCACCGGGGCCGCGTGCACCGGTCGCCGCGATGTGCTGCGCCTGCTCGCCGCGCTGCCCGCCGCGGCCGCGGTGAGCGCGCTGACCACCG
>NZ_JAFRFW010000375.1:0-10154 GCF_017434145.1 Saccharopolyspora sp.
AGTCCTCGGCGGGCGCGTGCCGCGGCAGGTCCAGCACCGGCGCGCACAGCCTGCGCAGCGTGACACCGAGCATCGACTCGAACGGGCTGCGGCCCGGCACCACCCGGTCGGCCTCCGTCAGCAGCAGTTCGAAGCCGGCCCGGTCCAGGTCGGCGTCGCGCACGCCGTGGCAGTGCTGGTCGAGCAGCGGGAGCCCGTCGGTGAGCACGGCGACCTACCAGCGGGACCGGGTGGCGGCCACCAGCTCGTCCGCGCTTGCCGAACCGAAGCGGCGCGCTTCGGCTCGGCGCACCGTCACCACCGCATCGTGCAGCACCTCGCCCATGGCTTCGGTCAGCACGGCGGAGTTCGCCAGCGCCTCGGCCGCGTCCGCCCCGGTGGCAGGCAGCCGCGGCACGTCTTGCATTTCGAGCAGTGCCGGGTCACCGGTGGTCTCCGCGGGCAGCCGCAACCCGCGGCGAACACCCGCCGCTCCGGCGGCGAGCACGCTGCCCATCACCAGGTAGGGGTTCGCGGTGGCGTCGAAGCACTTCACCTCCGCGTTCGCCGCCCACTCGGCGGTTCCGCGCACACCGGGGACGAGGCGGATCGCGGATTCCCTGGCCTCCCGGCCCCACGCCTGCCAGACCCCGGCCCAGCGGGACGGCACCATCCGCAGGAAGCTCGCCGGGTTCCCGGCCCCGACCGCCAGCAGCGCAGGCAGTTCCACCAGCACACCGGCCAGGAAGGCCTCGGCTTCCCGGCGCAGGCCGTGCGGCCCGTCGCCGCCGGTGAACAGGTTGCCCGCGTCGTCGTGGACGGACAGGTGCACGTGCGCGCCGGAACCCGGCATCCCCGGCACCACGCACGGCGCGAAGCTCGCCCGCCAGCCGTGGCGGCGCGCCACTTGCCGGGCGGTGTGCCGCACCAAGATCGCGTCGTCGGCCGCGGCCACCGGATCGGCCGCGGACACCGACAGCTCCACCTGTCCCGAGGTGTATTCCGGATGGAACTGCTCTACCGGCAATCCTTGGGCGTGCAGGGTGTGCACCAGCTCCCGCGCGTACTCCGCGGCACCTTCGAGGCGCGTCTGGCCGTACGCGGGACCGACGACGGCGGGGACGAATTCCTCGGTTCCGCCCGCACCGAGCGCCCACTCGTGTTCGACCGCGGCACGCACCGACAGCCCCGAGCTCTGCAGCGCCGCCGCCTGGTTCCGGGCGAACGCCCGCTGGCAGGCGGTGAAGCGCCCGCCTTCCTGCACGAACTTGTCGACCGGCGCCCATGCCCAGCCGGGCTGCGCGGCCAGCGGCACCAGCCGCCCGAGATCGGGGATCAGCCGCAGGTCGCCGTCCGGGCCGCCGAGGTGACGGCCGTAGACCATCTCGTCGTCGAAGCAGAACGTCTCGAAGCACGGCGAGACACCGATCCCGTAGTGGGACGCGGTGCCGAGCCGCTCCAGCGGAACCGCCTTCGACCGGACCACTCCGGCGTTGTCCGCGAAGGACAGTTCGACCATCGAGACCCCGGACGCGCGCAGCCGCGCGAGCAAGCCGCCGAGGCCGGGCGGTTCGGCGGCGGGAATGCGATCGGCTGTCATCCGCACGGCCTCCTGCGACTGGCGGGCCGTTGAACCGGCCCCGGACGCGGCCGATCTTACCCGGCGTGCCCGGTCGGCCGCGGCGAGTCACGAGCCGCGCGGGAGCCGGTGTTGACCAATCCAGCGGCGACCGACCGCTCGCCCGTACCGGACAGGAGCGGACGACCGATCAGGGCGCGGAACTCGGGCGCGGGCACCGCAGGCGAGAACAGGAACCCCTGGAACTTGTCGTAGCCGAAACCGGCGAGCCGGTGCAGCTGCCCTGCGGTTTCCACCCCTTCGGCGACGCAGACGCTGCCGCGGGCGCGGGCGATGCTCAGCGCGGCACCGGCGATCGCGGTGTCCACCGGATCGTCCTCGACGCCGGAGACGAACTTGCGGTCGAGCTTGATGGCCTGCACGGGCAGGTCCTTGAGCCGCTCCAGCGAGGAGTAGCCGGTGCCGAAGTCGTCCACCGCGAACCGCACCCCGCGTTCGACCAGGCCGGTGATGGCGCCATGGGTGGCCGGGGCGAGGTCGAGCAGATCGGTCTCGGTGATCTCCAGGATCAGGCGGTCCCACGGCAGGCCGCAAGCGGCGACGATCTCGGCGAGCAGCTCGTCGAACGCCGGGTCGTGCAGCAGCTGGCTGCCCAGGTTGATCGCGATCCCCACCGGGCGGTCCCCGCACGCAGGCCAGGCCGTGGCCTGCTGCAGCGCGGCGCGCAGCACCCATTCGTCGAGTTCGGGCAGCAGACCGGCGTGCCGTGCGGCGGGCATGATGCTGCTGGGAAACAGCAGCCCGTGCTGCGGATGCGGCCACCGCACCAGCGCTTCTGCACTGCTGACGTACCCCGCCCGGTCCACGACGGGCTGGTAGTGCACGGTGAGCTGGTCGTGCGCGATCGCCTCCCGGAGCTGCTGCTCCAACGAGGCGTGCGGCGCCGCGGGCTCGAACTGCCCGGTCCGCTGCTGCCGCTCACCGACATCGACGAACGTCGTCAGCCACACCCGCTCGCCGTTCTGCTGCGGAGAGGCGGCCGAACTGATGTCGCAGACCACCTGTTCCCCGTGCTTGCCGATCAGGCGGTGCAGGTGGCCCGCCCGGCCGCCGCAGTCGGCGAAGGAACCGTCCGGATCCTGCGGCGCGTGCAGGTCGGCCCAGGTCAGCTCGGTGATCTCGGCGCGGGTATAGCCCAGGATCGCGCACAGCGCGGCGTTGGCCTCCAGCACAGTCCCCCGCGCATCCAGCGCGGCCAGCGCCACCGGCAGGCTGTGGAACAGCTCGGCCGACTCCGCGGTGAATGCTGGCGGCTGCTGGTTCACGTGAGGCTCCCGGTTCGACCGATGCAGGCACCGCACCGGTGCCGTAGTCGCCATGTCGCTGTAGGTGCAGGTGACACACGTACCGCTTTCGGCGGACGCGCAACGCTCACCGCCGATGCTACCGGCGCAGTATGAAGGCCGACCGTTGCACGGCAAACGTGCGCCGGCACGACGCCCGCGGCTTACCAGGATCGTTTCCACTCCGCGGATTCGCACGCTCTGGCCAGCGTCGACGAGCCGTCCGGCTTGCCACCGCGCCGCGTGCACGCAGCGAGCACGCCGCCGTCTCCTATAGTCGGCGGCGGCATTCCCGATCATCGCAGCTTGGAGGCAAGGTTTGGCCATCGCAGCGAAGGACCACGGCACCGTGGCGGTCACCGGCGCGACAGGCGCGCTCGGCAGCCGGATCGCCGCACGGCTCGCCGACGGCGGGGTGCCGCAGCTGCTGATCGGGCGCGATCCGTCCCGGCTGCCCGAGCTGCCCTTCGCCGAGAAGCGCGGTCCGGCCGCCTACGACGACGCCGCGGCCATGCGCAGCGCGCTCGACGGCGCCTCCACGCTCGTGCTGATCTCCTCGCACCCGACCGGCAAGCGGCTGGAGGAACACGCCTCCGCCGTGCAGGCCGGGATGGACGTCGGCGTCGGCCGGGTGCTGTACGTGTCGCTGATCGGAGCGGCGGCGACGGCGACCTACCGCAACGCCCGCGACCACTGGCTGACCGAGCAGTACCTGGCGGGTGCGGGAGTCCGGCACACCGTCTTCCGCGCCGGCTTCTACGCCTCCACCCCTGCCGCGCTGGCCGACGAGGAGTTCACGATCCGCGGTCCCGGCGGCGACGGCAGGGTCGCGTTCACCACCCACGACGACATCGCCGCGACGATCACCGGCGTGGCCACCGACGAGAGCACCGAGCACGACGGCGCCGTCCTGGAGGTCACCGGCCCCGAGTCGCTCACCCTCGCCGAAGCCGTCCCGCGGATCGCCGAGGCCACCGGCAAGCCCTACCGGTACGAGCCGGAGACCTTGCCGGAGGCGTTCGCGCGGCGGTGGCGGCTGGGCATCAGCGGCACCCAGATCGAGGCGTGGATCTCCTGGTACCAGGCCATCGCCGGGGGCGAGCTGGACAAGGTGACCGACGTCGTGCCCCGCATCACCGGCTCGCCTGCCACGCCCATCCGCGAAGCGGGGTGGTGGCCCGCGCCGAAGACGGCGCGCTGATCCGCAGGACCCCGGTCGTGATCGGCGGGCTACTCGCCTTCGGCTGCGGTGTCCGCGTGCGGGCGCCGGTCCGGATCAACGGCCGGGCGAGCCGGTTGCTTGTCGCCGGTATCCGAGTCCGGTGTGGCGAGCACCTCCGGTTGCCGGATCCCTTCGGCCGGGTCCGAGTTGTGCTCTCGCGGTGGCTGGTTCATCCGTGTCATGACGTGCCTCCCCGAGTCGGCTCACCCGGCGGATGCCCCCGCTCGGCGACCCGAAAACCGCGCGGCTCACCGCACCTGGGTGCCGGTCCGGGCGAGCTTCGCGGTCAACGGGGTGTCCGGGAAGCTGCGCAGGTTCCGCTTGAGCTCGGCGAAACCGGGCCAGGTGGCGAGCGTTTCCACCGCAGACCACAGGCGCAGCGCATCCGTCCCTGCGGGCGGCGAGTCGACGACCGGCCCGAACAGCGCCGGGCCGTCGGGCGGCGCGAAGGACAAGATCGGAGTGCCCACTCCGCCCCCGCAACGGTCCACGCCTTCGAACGTCTCGGCCCGCAGGTCCGCGTCGCGGTCCGCGTCGTCGGCCGCCTCGGCGAGGTCCGCGGGCAGTCCGGCCCGTTCGAGCGCCGGGCGCAGATCGCGGTGGCGGGCCATCTCCTGCATGACCGCGTCGAAGTCGTCGCCCTGCGGTGCCTCGGAATCCCAAACCAGTTCGCCGAGCGCGGTGTAGAGATCACCGACGCGTTCCGGGCCCGCGCGCTCGCGGGCGGCGTGCACCACCCGCAGCATTTCCAGCCCGCGCACGTGGCTGTCCGGGTAAGCGGGTGAGGCCTGCTTGCGCTGTTCGTAGCTGATGTCCTCGTTGAGGATCGCCAGCGACAGCGGACGCCAGCGCACTGCGAGCGTCCGCTGCCGCTGCACCTCCACCACCCAGCGCGAGGTCACCCAGCAGAACGGGCAAAGCGGGTCGAAGAAGAACTCGAGATCTGCACTCACACCGACCGGCTACCCACTGCCCCGGGCCGTGCACACGCACCGCTGCGGCAACCAGAACCCGGCCGCTACGAGCGAATTTCGCCGTCGCGGCCCGCGGTTCGGGTCAAGCGACCGGTTGTCGTTCCGGCTCGCCCTCCCGCGCGGGCTGCTCGGCCGCGCGCGGTTCACGCACGTCTTCATCGGAAACCGGGTCGCCCCTACCGCGATCATCGAGGACGCGTTCGGACTCGCGCATCGTCCGGTTCGAGCGCGACGCCAGCCACGAGATCAGCAAGCACATGGCCAGCGCCAGCGCGGGCACAAGCCACTGGAAGAGCATTTCGCGCTCGCACTTTCAGGCGGGAATCAATTCGCAACACCGGCCGCTCACTGCTGCACCACCCAGGTCACGGCTGAAGCTTCGCAAAACCGCTGGAGCGAGCCGATGATCTGCTCGCCAGTGCCGCCGGCCGCGGGGCAACACCGCACCGCGCCCGTGCATTCCCGGCGATCCATCCGCCGGGATCGGCCGCCGGCCGATCATCCTCAGTGGACGGAGTTCGCGCGGACGCTCCCGGCCGCGGCCAACGCCCGCCGCCCCGAACGCGCGGCCCGTTCCGGATCGTCGCCGAGTCCGACGAGCAGGTTGAACGCCATCGGCATGAACACCTGCTCCGGTCCGTCGAACTGATCGAAGTGCCCGGACAGCTCGAGCGTGACGTAACCGTGCAGCAGACTCCAGAGCTGCGCGGCGACGTGGGCGGGTTCGGCTTCCCGGATGCGGCCGCTGCGGACCGTCCGTTCCGTCGCGGCGACGAGATGCCCGTAGGCGCGCTGCGACACGCTCGGCTCGTCCGCCCCCGGCTGCTCGTGTTCTTCCGGCCGATGACCGCCAGGCGCCGACAGCCCGAACATCACGTCGTAGAGGTGCGGGTTCTCGCGAGCCACGTCGCGGTAGGCCAGCGCCAGCCTGCCGAGGTCCACTACCGGATCGTCGGTGGCGGCGACCTCCGCAAGCCGCGCATCCAGCCGCCGGAACCCTTCCTCGATCACCGTGCTGAGCAGCTGAGGCATGCCGCCGAAGTAGTGGTAGACCGCCATCGTCGACGCGCCGACCTCCCGCGCCAACCGGCGGGCCTGCAACGCCGCCGGGCCCTCCGCGGCCAGCAGCGCCACCGCGGCCTGCACGAGCCGATCACGCATTCCGGCCGAACCTGTCGTGCTCACCCTTGGCAACCTCCCATAACGTCGTTACATTAATCCTATAACCGCGTTATAGCCAGCAGGGGGATGCGCCATGAGCAGCAACGACTACCTCAACGGCAGCTTCGCTCCGGTAGAGGACGAGCGGACGCTGACCGAGCCGGCCGTCACCGGCTCGATCCCGCAACACCTCGACGGGCGGTATCTGCGCAACGGCCCCAATCCGATGCGGGAAGTCGATCCGGCCGCGTACCACTGGTTCATGGGCGACGGGATGGTGCACGGAATCCGGCTCCGGGAAGGCCGCGCGGAGTGGTACCGCAACCGCTGGGTCCGCTCTCCCGACGTGGCGGCAGCGCTCGGAGAACCCCGCCGCAACGGCCGGAGCCGCCGAGCCGGACTCCCCAGCCTCGGTGCCAACACCAACGTGATCGGCCACGCAGGCCGCACCCTGGCGCTGATCGAGGGCGGCGTGGCCAACTACGAGCTCACCGACACGCTGGACACCGTCGGTCCGTGCGACTTCGACGACACCCTGCCCGGCGGCTACACCGCGCACCCCAAGCGGGATCCGGACACCGGGGAGCTGCACGCCGTCTCGTACTTCTTCGGCCGCGGCAACACCGTGCAGTACTCCGTGATCGGCACCGACGGCCGGTGCAGGCGCGCGGTGGACATCGAGGTGACCGGTTCGCCGATGATGCACGACTTCTCGCTGACCCGGGACCACGTGGTGTTCTACGACCTGCCGGTCACCTTCGACGTGGAGCGGGTCGCGCGGGCCACCGTGCCACCGCTGTTGCGCACCCCGGCGAAACTGGTCCTCTCGGCGGTGATCGGCAGAGTCCGGGTGCCCGACCCGATCGCGGCGATGGCCGCAGGCCGGTTCGGCGCCAACACCGGCCTCCCGTACCGCTGGAACCGCCGCTACCCGGCACGGATCGGGGTCATGCCGCGCGATGGCGGCAACGCCGACGTGCGCTGGTTCGAGGTCGAGCCCTGCTACGTCTTCCACCCGATGAACGCCTACGACGACGGCGCGACCGTCGTGCTCGACGTGGTGCGCCACCCGAAGATGTTCGACACCGACCTGCACGGCCCGAACGAGGGAACCCCCACGCTGGACCGCTGGACCGTCGACCTCGCCGCGGGCCGGGTGCGCGAGGAACGGCTCGACGATCGGGCGCAGGAGTTCCCGCGGGTCGACGAGCGCCGCGTCGGACGGGCGCACCGGTACGGCTACGCACCGGAGGTCGGCCGGGGCCTGGAGCAGGGCGGTGCACTGCTCAAGCACGACCTACAGCAGGGCCGGACCACCGAACGGCGGTTCGGGGCGGGCGTCGAAGTCGGTGAGTTCGTCTTCGAGCCCAGCTCCCCGGACGCAGCTGAGGACGACGGCGTGCTCATGGGCTTCGCCTACGACAGAGCTGCGGCCCGCAGCGACCTGATGATCCTCGACGCGGCGAGCTTGGAGACCGTTGCCGCCGTGCACCTGCCCGTCCGGGTTCCGAACGGGTTCCACGGCAACTGGGTGCCGACCAGCGCGTGATCGTCGCCCGCTGCGCCGGGCGGTCGGCCGATCTGGTCAGCTGGGACACCGGAGTTCATCGGCGGCGTGCCGCTGGGCCCAGATGTTCTGGTGCAGTGCGACCTCGGAGGTGGCGAGTGGACAGCGACGCAGCGGCGTTGGCGGAGCGCGCGGAGACCGCGCTCCCCGATGTGCTGGCCGACCTGCGCCGGTTGGTCGAAACCGAAACGCCGAGCCACGACAAGCAGGCGCTGGACGCGGGGCTCGCGGACCTCGAAACCTGGCTCACCGAACGCCTCGGTGAGCCGGGTTCCCGGCAACGCCACGACGGCGGCTCCTACGGCGACATCCTGGACACCACCTTCCCCGGCACCACCGGTGGCACCGTGCTGCTGCTGTGCCACTACGACACGGTCTGGCCGGTGGGCACGCTCGCCGAGTGGCCCTTCACCATCGAGGACGACCGGATCACCGCTCCCGGCTGCCTGGACATGAAGCTCGGCATCGTGCACGGCGTCTGGGCGCTGCGGTTGCTGCGCGAACTGGAGATCCCGCACCCCTCGGTGCGGTTGCTCTGCACGGGTGATGAGGAGATCGGCAGCCATGCCTCCCGCGAGTTCATCGAGCGGGCGTGCCGCGCATCCGACGCGACGCTGGTGCTCGAACCCAGCCGCGCGGGCAAGGTGAAGGTGCGCCGCAAGGGGCTCGGCCTGTTCGACCTGGTGGTGCGCGGCGTGGAGTCGCACGCGGGTCTGGATCCGGACGCCGGGGCCAGCGCCGTGCACGCGCTCGCCGAACTGATCCCGGCCGTCACCGCGCTCGCCGAGCCCGGCCGGGGAACCACCATCAACGTCGGAACGATCACCGGCGGCACCGGCCGCAACGTGGTGGCCGGGCGGGCGAGCTGCGAGATCGACGTCCGGGTGCAGGACCCGGCCGAAATGCCGCGGATCGACGCAGGGCTCGCCGCGCTCGCGGTGTCCGACGAGCGGATCGGGGTCGAGTTGCAGGGCGGCTGGAACAGGCCACCGATGAACCCCAACCCGGCCTCGGAGCGGTTGTTCGAGCTGGCCCGCGCCACTTCGGACGATCTCGGCCGCACGCTGGAAGGCACCTCGGTGGGCGGCGTGAGCGATGCGAACTTCGTGTCCGCGCTGGACTTCCCGGTGCTCGACGGGCTCGGCGCGGTCGGCGCGGGCCCGCACTCCCGCGACGAGCACGTGCTGCCGGGCGAGTCGCCGGCGCAGATCGCGCTGCTCGCGCACCTGATCGGCCGGCTGCACGAACGACGAGTGTTCTGACCGGCGTGCACGCAGCGCCATCGCGCTCCCCCTGCACGTGCACGCCGGTCCCGGTCCAACCCCGGCACGTGGACGATGCCGGAGATTCCCCCAGTGGACCGCGCACCGCGAAGCGCTGAGCTCGCGGTGAGATGAACGCTGGCAACCCGCGGTGACTGCTGGGTGACTCGACGGTGACTGCGGCGTTCTGCCAAGGTGTCCTGCGAGGTGAGGAGGCCGGAGCTCGCGGCGGCCCGGGGCTTGCGGTTGAGGATGTGCGGTTTTGGAACTCGAATTCTTCGTCCTGGGTCCGCTGGAAGTTCGCAGTGCCGGGGTCGAGATACCGGTGCGTTCCGGACAGCAGCGAGTGCTGCTGGCGGCGCTGCTGCTGCGGGCGAACCAGGTCGTGCCGTTGGACGAGCTGACCGACCGGTTATGGGGCGAAGCGCCTCCCCGCGGTGCGCGCAACACGCTGCGCGCCTACGTCATGCGGTTGCGGCGGACCCTCGGTGCCGATGACGGCGACGGCGTGGTCGTCGAGACGCACCCGGAGGGCTACCGCATCCGGGTCGAGCCCGCCGAGCTCGACCTGCTGCGGTTCGAGGACCTACTGGCCCAGGCAGGCCGGCTCGCCGCGCCGACGGAGGAAGCCCGGGTGCTGCGGCAGGCCGTCGCGCTGTGGCGCGGCCCCATTCTGTCCAATGTGGACTCAGATGCGCTGCATCGGGACGTCGCCCTGGCGCTGAGCGAACGACGGCTGCAGGCGGTGCAGCGACGCATCGACCTCGAACTGCAACTCGGCAGCGATGACGAGATCGTCCCGGAGCTCAAGGCGCTGACCGCCGAACATCCCACCCGGGAACGGTTCTGCGCCCAGCTGATGATCGCGTTGTACCGCAGCGGGCGGCAAGCCGACGCGCTGGAGGCCTACCGCCGGACGCGCGAACTGCTGGACGCCGAACTCGGCGTCGACCCCGGTCAGGACCTGCAAGAACTGCACCAGTCGGTGCTCACCGCGGATCCCGCGCTGGAACCGGCGAGGACTCCGCGGGCCAAGGTGGCCGACAGCCGCACGGCCCCGTCCCCGG
>NZ_JAFRFW010000376.1:0-3603 GCF_017434145.1 Saccharopolyspora sp.
AACACAACGATCCGAAGTCGTGCGCTAGAGAAGATATCTTTCGCTACCTATAACCCAGTCACGCGTGTGTCCAGCATCGATATCTGTCAATATTGATGTGTGTCGAATTCGATTCCGTTGACCGATGTGACCGTGCGGTGCTCACCGCTGGTCCGTGAGCCTCTGTCGGAGGGGCAGTCCGTCGACCTCGCGGCGGTGTTCAAGGCCCTGGCCGACCCGATCCGGCTGCGCCTGTTCAGCTTGATCGCCAGCCACGAGGGTGGCGAGGCGTGCGTATGTGACATCTCGCCGGCGGTGGACGTCTCGCAACCGACGATCTCGCACCACCTCAAGGTCCTCAAGACCGCCGGCCTGCTCGAGTCCGAGCGCCGCGCCTCGTGGGTGTACTACCGCGTCATCCCCGAAGTCCTGTCCTCGCTCGCCGGGATCCTGCAGTCCGGCGAACCCGCCACCTCGATGGAGGTTCTCTCGTGACCAGCCCCGCCCCGACGACCGAGCATCAGCCGGTCGTCGGCAAGCTCTCCACCCTCGACCGGTTCCTGCCGGTGTGGATCGGCGTCGCCATGGTCGCCGGCCTGCTGCTAGGCCGCATGATCCCGGGCCTGAACACCGCGCTGGAGAAGATCCAGGTCGACGGCGTCTCCCTGCCCATCGCGCTCGGCCTGTTGATCATGATGTACCCGGTGCTGGCGAAGGTCCGCTACGACCGCCTCGACACCGTCACCGGCGACCGCAAGCTCCTACTCGGCTCCCTCTTCCTGAACTGGATCCTGGGCCCGGCGCTGATGTTCGCCCTCGCGTGGCTCTTCCTACCCGACCTGCCCGTGTACCGCACCGGCCTCATCATCGTCGGCCTCGCCCGGTGCATCGCCATGGTCATCATCTGGAACGACCTCGCGTGCGGCGACCGCGAAGCCGCCGCCGTCCTCGTCGCACTGAACTCGGTGTTCCAGGTGATCATGTTCGCCGTCCTCGGCTGGTTCTACCTCTCGATCCTGCCCGGCTGGCTCGGCCTCGAACAGACGACGATCAGCACCTCGCCGTGGCAGATCGCCAAGTCGGTGCTGATCTTCCTCGGCATCCCGCTCCTCGCCGGCTACCTCTCCCGCCGGATCGGGGAGAAGACCAAGGGCCGCGACTGGTACGAAACGAAGTTCCTGCCCAGGATCGGACCGTGGGCGCTCTACGGGCTGCTGTTCACCATCGTCATCCTGTTCGCCCTGCAGGGCGAGCAGATCACCTCCCGCCCGTGGGACGTCGCGCGGATCGCCCTGCCCCTGCTGGTCTACTTCGCCGTGATGTGGGGCGGCGGGTACCTGCTCGGCGCCGTCATGGGCCTGGGCTACGAACGCACTACGACCCTCGCGTTCACCGCTGCCGGCAACAACTTCGAGCTCGCCATCGCCGTCGCGATCGCCACTTACGGCGCGACCTCCGGGCAGGCGCTGGCCGGGGTGGTCGGACCGCTCATCGAGGTACCCGTCCTGGTAGGCCTGGTCTATGTCTCGTTGGCCTTGCGCAAGCGATTCCCTCTGGCCCCGTCCACCGCCGCTAGTGCGGATCCGTCCAGGAGTGTGAACTGATGCCCGACAACGAAACCCGCACGCCGAGCGTGTTGTTCGTGTGCGTGAAGAACGGCGGCAAATCGCAGATGGCCGCCGGCCTGATGCGCAAGACCGCCGGCGAGGCCGTCGAGGTGCACTCGGCCGGGACCAAGCCGGGCTCCGCGGTCAACGGCCTGTCCGCCGAAGCCCTGGCCGAGGTGGGTGTCGACATCACCGGCGAGACCCCGAAGGCGATCGACCCTGAGTTGCTCGCCCGGGTGGATCTGGTGGTCACTCTCGGCCGCGAAGCCGTCGTCGACACCCCGGACGGCGTCGCGTTGGTCAACTGGGACACCGACGAGCCGTCGGAGCGGGGCATCGACGGGATCGAACGGATGCGCCTCGTGCGCGACGACATCGCCGCCCGCGTCACCGCGCTGGCAGCCGAACTCACCACCCGGTAGCGCCCCAGCAGCCCGGGAAGCTCGAGAAGCGGGAGAAAGTCGGATGAACGCCAACGCCACGACCGAGTCGGCCGGAACACCGGAACTGTTGATGCCCCAGGCCCTGCTGGCGCGGACCGCGGAGCGGCTCGCCGCCCAGTACCGCGGGATCGTCTCCGAGCAGACCGTCGAACGGGTCGTCTTCGAGTCCTACACCGCGCTGCGGCGCACCGCCCGCATCCACACTCACCTGGTGACTCTCGCCGGCCGGTTCGCCGCCGAGCGTCTCGCCGCCCTGGCGCAGTCGACTGGTGCGAGCACCAAGACCGTGCCCGAGGTGCTGTTCATCTGCGTCCACAACGCGGGCCGCTCGCAGATGGCTGCCGCGCTCCTGACACACCACGCGGCCGGGGCGGTGCACGTACGCTCCGCCGGCTCGCTTCCTGCCGCGGCCATCAACCCGATCGTCGAGCAGGCCATGACCGAGGTCGGACTCGACCTGGCCGCCGAGTTCCCCAAGCCGCTCACCGACGACGTGGTCGCGGCCGCGGACGTCGTGATCTCAATGGGCTGCGGCGACGCCTGCCCGGTCTACCCGGGCAAGCGGTACCTGGACTGGCAGGTCGCCGACCCCGACAACCACCCCATCGAGACCGTCCGCCTGATCCGCGACGACCTCGACCGCCGCGTCAAAGCCCTCCTCGCAGAGCTCCATCCCGCCACCACTTGACCCACCCCCTTTGATCGACCTGCTCGACGGCCCGCTCACCGCCGTCAGCGCCGCTGTGCCTGCTCCACCTCATTTGCCTGTTCTTGGAAGGGAACCGACACCCCATGTCTGCACGCAAGATCATCGCCATCGGCGGATCGGACGCCGGGATCTCCGCCGCCCTGCGGGCCCGCGAACTCGACCCCACCAGCGAGGTCACCGTGGTCGTCGCCGACGCCTACCCGAACTTCTCCATCTGCGGCATCCCTTACTACGTCTCCGGGGAGGTCACCCACTGGAGCAACCTCGCCCACCGCACCGCCGCCGACCTCGCCGCCACAGGCATGACCGTGCACACCGACACCAGAGCTACCGCGATCGAACCGGACGGACACCGCCTGACCGTCACCGGCCCCGACGGCACCGCCCGGGACCTCGACTACGACGCCCTCGTCATCGGCACCGGCGCCGTCTCCGTGCGGCCCCCGATCACCGGCCTCGACCACCTCGGCCCCGCTGACGGCGTGCACCTGCTGCACTCGATGGGCGACACCTTCGCCGTGATGAACACCCTCACCACCAAGGACCCGAAGACCGCGATCATCATCGGCGCCGGCTACATCGGCCTGGAAATGGCCGAAGGGCTCACCGCCCGCGGCATCACCGTCACCCAGATCGAAGCCCTACCCGAGGTGCTCCCCACCGTCGAACCCGAACTCGGCGCCCTCGTCCACGACGAACTGGTCCGCAACCGGGTCGACGTCCGCACCCACACCCTGGTCACCGCGGTCGACCGCACCGACACCGGCGCCCTGACCGTCACCACCAGCAGTGACGGCCAGAGCGATCACCTCACCGCCGATCTCGTGCTCGTCGTCGTGGGCGTGCGCCCCGACACCGACCTCGC
>NZ_JAFRFW010000377.1:0-3786 GCF_017434145.1 Saccharopolyspora sp.
GCGCCCATGTCGGGGTAGCGGTGCACGTCCGCGGCCGCGCGCGCGATCGCCGCCTCGACGCCGGGCAGCGGACCGGCGGAGACTTCGTTGCTGGCCAGCTTGATCGCACCGGGGACGGGGCGGCCTGCGACGGAGGCGGGCCGCTGGTCGAGGGCGGCGCGGCTGCGGACGGTCATGCACGCCTCCTTGGTTCGACGTACCGCGGGCGACGGTGTCGCCCGCCAACTCTAGAGCGCGGTGCGGCTCTGCGGTGGCACCCAGCGGCGTCGATTCGCGCGTGTTCGACATCCGCGGGCGACTTGTCGGTTCCTGTGCGCTGCGGACGCCGACCGGGTGTAATGCGTGCCACGTCGCGAGTGCGGTGCCGGTGCGGATCCGGGCGTTCGCGCGGCTCGGCACGGGTGTTGCGGAGGTCGAATCATCGCAGTTCGCGGCCGTTGCGATCGAGTTTCTCCGCACGCTGGCGGGGCGGCGACGAGTCACCGGCGGTGCTCGTGGACGGAGCGTCAGCGACCTACCGCCATCCGGACGATCACGTTGACTTTTGTTCACCCGTACCTGGTTACCTGAACGACATGACCGAATCCCGGACCGAGACGCTCGCGCTCACCGACGGCAGCACGCTGCGGATGACCGTCGCCGAACCGGACAACGTCGTGCGCGGCGGGCTGGTGGTGCTGCACGAAGCCCGGGGCGTGACCGGCCGAGTGCGCTCGCTGGTGAGCAGCCTCGCCGACGAGGGCTGGCTGACGGTGGCGCCGCACCTCTACCACCGCGACGGCACCGACGAGCTCTCCGACGGCCACGGCGACGACCAGGTCAACGACCAGGTGCAGCGGCTGAGCGGCGAGTCGATCCTCGCCGATTCGGACGCGGCGTTCGTGTGGCTGACCGACCGGGGCGTGCCCGCCGACCGGCAAGGGGTCATCGGGTTCGACATCGGCGGCTCGGCGGCGCTGGTGGTGGCGGGTAGCCGCAGCCTCGGAGCTGCGGTGACCGTCGGCGGTGGCGGCATCCTCGAACCGCTCTCCGATGGGCTGCCGGCGCTGGTGGAGATCGCCGGTGAGCTGACCTGCCCGTGGCTGGGGCTCTACAGCGAGCTCGACCCGGGCATCCCGGCCGCGGAGGTCGGCAAGCTGCGGGACGCGGCGGCCACCGCCCGGGTCGCCACGGACGTCGTGCACTACGCGCGCAGCGACCACCGCTTCGACACCGATTCGAGCGCCGCGGTCGAGGCGTGGCAGCGGGCGCGGAACTGGTTCGACACGCACCTGCGCTGAGCTCGATCCACAATGTGTGGACAACTTGTCCACAGTCGCTGTGGATGAATTGTTTCCGGTGCACACCTGGTCTCCCGGCTATGGCGTCCGGGCGTCTTCGTGGGTTAGGAAACGTGCATGACTTCCAGTACGGCTCCCGAATTGCTGTGGCAGCCCGCGCCGGACCAGGTCCGCCGCACCCGGATCGAGGGCTTCCGCGAGTGGCTGCGTACCGAGCGGGGCGTGGACCTGCCGGACTACCGGGCGCTGTGGCGCTGGTCGATCACGGACCTGGAGGGGTTCTGGGGAGCCGTCGCGGACTTCTTCGGCGTCACGTTCCACGAGCGGCCGAGCCGGGTGCTGCCCGCCGAGGTCATGCCGGGTGCGGAGTGGTTCCCCGGCGCGACGTTGAACTACGCCGAGCACGCGCTGCGCCGCGTTGAAGGCAGCGGGGGCGAAGCGAAGCGGGATCAGGACTCGGCGATCGTGTTCGCCCGCGAGGACGGGCTCGAGGCCGAGCTCACCTACGGCGAGCTGCGCGCCCGCGTGGCCGCGATGCGGGCGGCGCTGGCCGAGCAGGGCGTGGGCCGCGGTGACCGGGTCGCGGCGCTGGCCCCGAACTGCCCGGAGACGCTGATCGCGTTCCTGGCGGCCGCGAGCCTGGGTGCGATCTGGTCGTCGTGCTCACCGGACTTCGGGCTGCGCGCGGTCGCCGACCGGTTCGTGCAGATCGAGCCGAAGGTGCTGGTCGCCGTCGACGGCTACGTCTACGGCGGCAAGCGCTACGACATCAGGTCCACTGTGGACGAACTGCGCGGAATGCTGCCCGGGTTGGCGAGCACCGTGCTGGTCGACTACGTCGGCGCCGGCGAACTCGACGGCTGCGCGGACTGGGCGGAGCTGCTGCGACGGCACCGCGACGCCGAGCTCGCCTTCGACGCCGTGCCGTTCGACCACCCGCTGTGGGTGCTCTACTCGTCCGGCACCACCGGTTTGCCGAAGGGCATCGTGCACGGCCACGGCGGCATGGTCGTCGAACAGCTCAAGTCGGTCGGGCTGCACTGCGACCTCGGTCCGGGCGACACGTTCTTCTGGTTCACCACGACCGGCTGGATGATGTGGAACTTCCTGCTCGGCGGGTTGCTCACCGGCGCCCGGCTGCTGCTGTTCGACGGCAGCCCCGGGCATCCTTCGCTGAACGCGTTGTGGGAGCTCGCGCAGCGCTACCGGGTGAGCTACTTCGGCACCTCAGCGCCGTTCATCCAGAGCTGCCTGAAAAGCGAGCTGCGGCCGAAGGCCGACTACGACCTCTCGGCGCTGCGCGCGGTCGGCTCGACCGGTTCGCCGCTGAGCACCGACGGCTTCCGCTGGGTCGCCGACGCGGTGGGCGAGCGCGTGCAGATCGCCAGCGTCTCCGGCGGGACGGACTTGTGCACCGCGGTCGTCGGCGCGGCGCCGGACGTTCCGGTGTGGCTCGGCGAGATCTCCTGCCCGCTGCTGGGGGCGGCGGTGCGGTCCTACTCCGAGGACGGCCGGGAACTGCACGGCGAGGTCGGCGAGCTGGTGATCACCAAGCCGATGCCGTCGATGCCGGTGTTCTTCTGGAACGACCCGGACGGTTCCCGCCTGCACGAGGCGTACTTCGACACGTATCCGGGCGTGTGGCGGCACGGCGACTGGGTGGAGGTCACCGAGCGGGAGACCTTGGTGATCCACGGCCGCAGCGACTCGACGTTGAACCGTGGCGGCATCCGGATGGGAACCGCCGAGTTCTACCGGGTGGTCGAGGGATTCGACGAGGTGACCGACTCGCTCGTGATCGACACCTCCGGCGCGGCGGGCGGCGAGGGCGAATTGCTGTGCTTCCTGGTCCTGGCCGAAGGCGCGGAGCTGGCGGACGTCGAGCCGGAGCTCAAGCGGCAGCTGCGGTCCCAGCTCTCGCCGCGGCACGTGCCGAACCGGTTCATCGTCGTCGACGAGGTCCCGCAGACGCTGAACGGCAAGAAGCTGGAGGTGCCGGTGAAGAAGATCCTCGCAGGCGCCGACCCGGAGCGGGCCGTGAGCCGCGACGCCTTGCGCAATCCGGCCGCGCTGAACCCGTTCGTGCAGCTCGGGAAGGACGCCGGGAGCTGAGCTCCGGCCGGGCGGACCCCCCTTTGTCGCCGCGATGGCAGGTTGTGTAGGCTTTCCGCAGTGGCCGAGAGGACACCGGGAGGCTTCGCCTAGTCTGGTCTATGGCGCCGCACTGCTAATGCGGTTGGGGGTCACGCCCCCTCCCGGGTTCAAATCCCGGAGCCTCCGCGGGGTTCCCGCCCGGCGGGGATCCACAACTGAACAAGCGCCCGTAGCTCAACGGATAGAGCATCTGACTACGGATCAGAAGGTTTGGGGTTCGAATCCCTACGGGCGCGCGTCTGGACCCCCGAGGCGGAGGCGCAGTGCAGCAGCATGAGGAGGATCTGAAAAAGACAGAGGATGATCAGCGTCCCGGCCGGCGGCAGCGCGGCCCAGGCCTTCGGCCGGGCGC
>NZ_JAFRFW010000378.1:0-2862 GCF_017434145.1 Saccharopolyspora sp.
CGCTGGAGAACTACTGGAAGTCCCGGATCTCCGAGCCGGAACTGCGCGAAGTCGCACGCACCCTGCGCACCGACACCTGGCGATCGCTGCGCGACGCCGGGCTGGATTCGGTGCCCGGCAACATGTTCTCGTACTACGACCAGGTGCTCGACACCGCCGTCACGTTCGGCGCGGTCCCGCGCCGCTTCCGGGAGCTGGGCCTGAGCCCGTTGGACACCTACTTCGCGTTGGCCCGCGGCGTGGAATCGACACCGCCGCTGGAGATGACGAAGTGGTTCGACACGAACTACCACTACCTGGTGCCGGAGATCGGCCCGGACACGGCGTTCGCGCTGTCCGACCAGACTCCCGTCGACCAGTACAACGAGGCGGCTGAACTCGGCGTGCAGACCCGTCCGGTGCTGGTAGGACCGCTGACGTTCCTGCTGCTGTCGAAGCCGGAGGAGGGCGCGCCGGAATCGTTCCACCCGCTGGACCGGCTCGACGACCTGCTCACCGCATACACCGAGCTGCTCGGTGAGCTGCACCGCGCAGGTGTGGAGTGGGTGCAGCTGGACGAGCCCGCGTTCGTCGCGGATCGCTCGCAGGCCGAGCTGGACGCGTTGCGCGCCGCCTACCGCAAGCTCGGCGAGCTGCGGGAGCGGCCGAAGATCTTCGTGTCCTCCTACTTCGGCGATCTCGGCGACGCGCTGGGCGTGCTCGCCGCCGCCGAGGTGGAGGCGCTGGGCGTCGACCTGATCGCCGGGTCCTCCACTGTGGACAAACTGCCCGCTGTCCAGGGGCTGCGGGACAAGACGCTGGTCGCCGGCCTGGTCGACGGCCGCAACATCTGGCGCACCGACCTGGACAAGGCGCTGACCACGGCGGCGACGCTGCTCGGCGTGGCCGGTTCGGTCGCGGTCAGCACGTCCTGCTCGCTGCTGCACTCGCCCTACGACGTCGAGGCGGAGACCGGCATCGACCCGCAGGTCAAGTCGTGGCTGGCATTCGCGGCGCAGAAGGTCGACGAGGTCGTGGTGCTCGACCGGGCGCTGCACGAGGGCCGCGACGCGGTCTCCGAGCAGCTGATCGCCGCGCGCCAGGTGATCGCCGACCGGGCCAACGCCGACCGCGTGCGCAACAACCGGGTGCAGGCACGGCTGGACTCGCTCAAACCCGAGCACGCGCGCCGCGGCGCCTACGAGAACCGCCGTGCGGCGCAACAGAAATCGCTGCGGCTGCCACCGCTGCCGACCACCACGATCGGCTCGTTCCCGCAGACCACCGACGTCCGCAAGGCCCGTGCCGCGCTGCAGAAGGGCAACATCGACCAGGCCACCTACAAGCAGCGGATGCGCGACGAGATCGAGCGGGTCATCCGGCTGCAGGAGGAACTGGGCCTGGACGTGCTGGTGCACGGCGAGCCCGAGCGCAACGACATGGTGCAGTACTTCTCCGAGCACATGGAGGGATTCGTCAGCACGCAGAACGGCTGGGTGCAGTCCTACGGCTCCCGCTGCGTGCGCCCGCCGATCCTGTTCGGCGACGTGTCCCGGCCCGCGCCGATCACGGTGGACTGGGCGAAGTACGCCCAGCAGCTCACCGAGAAGCCGGTGAAGGGCATGCTGACCGGCCCGGTCACCATCCTCGCGTGGTCGTTCGTGCGCGACGACCAGCCGCTGGCCAAGACCGCCCGGCAGGTGGGGCTCGCGGTCCGGGACGAGGTCAAGGACTTGGAGAACGCCGGGATCCGGGCCATCCAGGTCGACGAGCCCGCGTTGCGCGAGCTGCTGCCGCTGCGGTCGGCGCAGCACGAGGAGTACCTGGACTGGGCGGTGGAGTCGTTCCGGCTGGCCACCTCCGGCATCTCGGATTCGACCCAGATCCACACGCACCTGTGCTACTCCGAGTTCGGTGACGTGATCAACGCGATCGTGGCCCTGGACGCGGACGTGACCAGCATCGAAGCGGCCCGTTCGCGGATGGAGGTGCTGGACGACCTCAACGAGGTCGGGTTCGGCCGCGGCGTCGGGCCCGGTGTCTACGACATCCACTCGCCGCGGGTGCCGGAATCCGGCGAGGTCTCCGACCTGTTGCGGGCGGCGCTGTCGGCGGTGCCCGCCGAGCGGCTGTGGGTGAACCCGGACTGCGGGCTCAAGACCCGCGGCTACGCCGAGGTGGAGACGGCGTTGCAGAACGTGGTCAGCGCAACCGAAGCCGTGCGTCCGGCGTTGAGCTGATCCATCGCCGGTGGCGCGGGCGGTTTCCCTTCCCACCGCCGCCTCGCGTCCCCGGCGTTTCGGCGGGGGCACGCCCAGCGCCCGGGCGTGCCCCCGCTTTTCGCTCCGGGGCGAAGACTCGGATTCGCCTTGCGCGAACGAGTGCGTTCGGCAACACCACGGTCACATTCGGCTCGGTAGCTTGGGCCCGTGGCGGTTGATCAGTGGAACCACAACGTGCACTACTACCCGCTGGTGCTCGACGAAGTGCCCGAAGGCTGCGCGGAAGCGCTGGACGTCGGCTGCGGTGACGGCAGGCTCGCACGCGAGCTGGCGGGACGCGCGCAGCGGGTCACCGGGATCGACCGCGACCCGGGCATGATCGGCGCGGCGCGGGAGCGCGCCGACTCCCCCGGGCTTTCCTTCGTGGAAGCCGATTTCCTGGAGTTCCACGACGAGTCCAGAGCCGCCGGGTACGACTTCATCAGCAGCGTCGCGGCGATCCACCACATGGAGTTCGCCGCGGCCGTCGGCAGCATGGTGCGGCTGCTCGCCCCCGGCGGTCGGCTCGTGATCGTGGGCCTCGCGCGCAACCGGACCCCGCTGGACTGGGCGGCCGCGCTCGCAGGTCTGCCCGCTCACCAAGTGCGCGCGCGGCGCCACG
>NZ_JAFRFW010000379.1:0-1821 GCF_017434145.1 Saccharopolyspora sp.
ACCGCCGCGCTCGCCGACCCGGCGCGCGCCGATCAGGCGGGCGATGACGCGCGGCGTCAGGCGGCGGCGGTCCTCGCCTTTTCCGGCGTGAAGCCCGGCGATACTGTGATCGATTACCTGCCGGGCAAGGGCTATTGGACCCGTATCTTCTCCGGCGTCGTCGGGGCCAAGGGCCATGTCTATGCCTATTGGCCCGCCGCCGCCCAGAAATATGCCGAGAAGTCGCTGGGGGCGATCCAGGCGCTGAACCTGCCCAATGCGACCGCGCAGGTGCAGGCGGTGAACCTGCCCGCCGCCGACAAGCCGGTCGACCTGTTCTGGACCGTCCAGAATTATCACGACGTCGCCAACAAGGATGCCGGTGAGCCGGCGCTGCGCGCGTTCGACCAGGCGGTGTTCAAGCTGCTCAAGTCCGGTGGCACGTACGTAATCATCGATCACGCCGATGCGGTGGGTAAGGGACTAGCCAACACCAACACGACGCACCGGATCGACCCGGACTATGTGAAGCGTCAAGTCCAGTCGGTCGGCTTCCGCTTCGTGGGTGAGAGCCGGGTGCTGCGCAATCCGGCGGACGATCATTCGAAGAACGTCTTCGACCCCGCCATTCGTGGGGTGACCGACCAGTTCGTCTACAAATTCCGCAAGCCCTGACGCGGTATCGCCGGTGAACCCTATTCCGATCGGCCGGTTGTCGGTCGACGCGGCCACGGGTGGAGCAAGGGGGATGGCGGGTTACGGACGGTGCTTAGGGCCGGCAGTCGACGAGGTGGCGGTCCCTACCATTGGCTTGGTTGCGGCGGCGCAGGATACGTCCACCGCGACTCATGGCTATAGTGCGGTGCCGCACGCGGAGTCGGGCGTGGCTCTGAAGGGCCTGCGGCGCTTGGTGATGCGGGTAATTTGAAGGGGGGCGTGGCCTTCGACTTCGCTCAGGCTGAACCGGTGTTCGTATGGGCCCGACTTCCCAACCGCCGTTCGGCCTGAGCGAAGTCGAAGGGAAACCGCCGCCCTAGACCGGCACCCGCAACATCGCCCGCACGCCGCGATGCGCGGGATCATATTCCACCGCCGTCTGCAGGCTCTGCGCCATCGCGCGGATCAGCTTGGTGCCGAGCCCGGTGCCCTTGGGCGCTTCATCCGCCGCCATGCCGCAGCCATCATCCTCGACGACCAACAGGCATTGCGCATCTTCGCGCGCCACCCGGATCCGCACCTCGCCCGCGCCGTCCGGATAGGCATATTTGCAGGCATTGGTGACCAGCTCGGTCACGATCACCCCGATCGACACCGCGCGGTCGGTCTTCACCCGGATCGGTTCGGCCATCAGGGTCAGCGTGCGCGGCATCGCGTCGCTCGACCAGCTTTCGCCGAGCTCCTCGATCAGCGCGCCCAGATAGTCGCGCAGGTCGACCTGTTCGACATCGTTCGCGGTGTAGAGTCGCCGGTGTACCTGCGCGATCGCACGGATGCGCCGCTGCGTATCCTCCAGCGCCTCGCGCGCGCGCTCATCGGTCATGACGCCCTTTTGCAGCCCGATCATCGCCGAGACGAGCTGGAGCGAATTGGCGACGCGGTGATTGACCTCGCTCAGCATCGCCTCCAGCCGGGCGTTGGACGCGCGCAACTCCGCCTCGGCCGCGGCCTTGGCACGCTCCAGCCTGGTGCGGTCGAGCACCTGTTCGAAGCTGGCGGCGAGCAGGTCGAAGACATCCTCGCCGACCGCCTTGACCACATAGGCCGCCGCGCCGGCCTTCCACGCCGCCACCGCGAGCCGCCCCTCGTCCGATCCGGTGACGTAAACAACCGGCGGCGGCTCGC
>NZ_JAFRFW010000380.1:0-9200 GCF_017434145.1 Saccharopolyspora sp.
CCGCTCTCGCGCATCACCGGCCAAGCCCGCTGGCACACCAGCAGCGGTGCCAGCAGGTTCAGCTCGACGATCTTGGAGTGGAACCGGGGCGACGCGGTGGCGGTGTCCGCAGGCGGTGCCCCACCGGCGTTGTTCACCACCGAGTCGAGCCTGCCGTCGCGGCGCACGACCTCGTCGATCAACCCGTCCACCTGCTCGGGATCGCGCACGTCCGCCTGCACGAACTCGGCGCGAACGCCGTCGTGTTCGGGCAGCCGCTCGGGTTCGCTGCGCGAGCAGACGTGCACCCGCGCCCCTGCCCGCAGCAGGACTTCGGAGATTCCGGCGCCGATGCCGCGCGTTCCGCCGGTCACCAGCACCACTCGGCCGGAAAGGTCGATCTCGACGCCCACGAGTTCCTCCGGGGTTCGCCCCTGGCGGGGCCTTCGCCTCGGTTGCTAACGTACCAACCCAACCTAACAAGTGCTAGGTTTGGTAGGTGCGGATGAGCACGAGAATCCGGCGCCACGACAACGGGATCGTGGTGCTGACCATGGACAACCCACCGGTGAACGCGCTGCCCGCGCACGGCTGGCAGGAACTCGCGGAGTCGCTGCGGCAGGCCGGTGCGGACGAGCGGACCCGCGTCGTGGTGCTGCAGGCCGAAGGCCGCGGCTTCAACGCGGGCGTGGACATCAAGGACCTCACCGCGGATCCCGGGCACAGCAAGCTCGTCGCCGTGAACCACGGCTGCTACGAGGCGTTCAAGAGCGTCTACGAGTGCCCGGTCCCGGTGATCAGCGCGGTGCACGGGTTCTGCCTCGGCGGCGGCATCGGCCTGGTGGGCAACTCGGACATCATCATCGCCTCCGCGGACGCGACGTTCGGACTGCCCGAAGTGGACCGCGGTGCGCTCGGCGCGGCCACGCACCTGCAACGGCTCGTGCCGCAGCACTACGCGCGGGCGATGTTCTACACCGGCCGAACCGCGACCGCGCACGACTTGGCGCGGTTCGGCTCGGTGTGGGAGGTCGTCGAACCGGAGCGGCTGCACGACGCCGCGCTGGAGCTGGCCGGCTCGATCGCGGACAAGGAACCGCTGGTCGTGCGCCGGGCCAAGGAAGCGCTCAACGGCATCGACCCGGTCGACGTCAACCGCAGCTACCGGTTCGAGCAGGGCTTCACCTTCGAACTCAACCTCAGCGGTGTCTCCGACCGGGCGCGGGAGGCGTTCGTCGACGGCGAGCGCCCGGCGGACGGGTGAAAGGCGGGCAGGTGCGGGACAAGCAGGTCAACGTCGACGAGATCGTCGGATCGTTGCGGGACGGCATGACCATCGGCATCGGCGGCTGGGGATCGCGGCGCAAACCGATGGCGCTGGTGCGCGCCATCCTGCGCTCGCAGTTTCGCGATCTGACGCTGGTGTCCTACGGCGGTCCGGACGTGGGATTGCTGGCGGCGGCGGGCAAGTTGCGCAAGGTCGTCTACGGGTTCGTCTCGCTGGATTCGATTCCGCTGGACCCGCACTTCCGGGCGGCGCGCCAGCGCGGGGAGCTCGAAGTCGCCGAGTACGACGAGGGGATGATCCTCGCCGGGCTGCGCGCGGCGGCGGCGCGGGTGCCGTTCCACCCGACGCGGGCCGGAATCGGCTCCGACGTGCCCGCGTTGAACCCGGGGCTGCGGACCGTGCGCTCTCCCTACGACGACGGCGAAGAGCTGATGGCGATGCCCGCGCTGCGCCTCGATGCCGCGCTGGTGCATCTCAACCGCGCCGACCGGCACGGCAACGCGCAATACCTCGGGCCGGACCCCTACTTCGACGATCTGATGTGCGCGGCGGCCGATCGCGGCTACGTCACCTGCGAACAGGTGGTGCCCACCGAGGAACTGCTGCAGAAGGCCCCGGTGCAGTCGTTGCTGCTGAACCGGACGCACACCGACGCCGTGGCCGAGACGCCGAACGGCGCGCACTTCACCAGCTGCGTCCCCGACTACGAGCGGGACGAGGCTTTCCAGCGGCGGTACGCGGCCAGCGCTTCGGACGAGGAGAGCTGGCGGGCGTTCCGCGACGAGTTCCTCAACGGTGACGAGCAGGCTTACCAAGCCGCCGTCCGGGCACAGGAGGTGGCGCAGTGAACGCAGCAGTGACCCGCGCGGAGATCTGCGCCGTCGCCTGCGCCGACACCTGGCGCGACGCGGGCGAAGTGCTCGCATCGCCGATCGGGCTGATCCCCTCGCTCGGCGCCCGGCTGGCCCGGATGACCACCGCACCGGACCTGCTGCTGACCGCCGAGCCACCGCCGCTCGGCCGGGAAGGCGGCGTCGTCGAGGGCTGGATGCCCTACCGGCAGGTGCTCGACCTGCTCGCCGGCGGCCGCAGGCGGGTGATGATGGGCGCCACCCAGATCGACCGCTACGGCAACCAGAACATCTCCCGGATCGGCCCGTGGGACCGGCCGAAGGTGCAGCTGATCGGAGTGCGCGGCGCGCCGGGGAACTCGGTCAACCACACCACGAACTACTGGGTTCCCAAGCACGGCAAGCGGATCTTCGTGGAGTCCGTGGACCTGGTCTCCGGTGTCGGGCACGACCGGGACGGCGGGCCCTTCCACGACGTGCAGGTGGTCGTCACCGATCTCGGCGTGCTCGACTTCGCCGGGCCGGACGCCGCGATGCGGCTGCGTTCGGTGCATCCCGGGGTCACGGTCGAGCAGGTGCAGGACAGCACCGGGTTCGAGCTGGACACCGGCTCGGTGGAGCAGACCCGGCTGCCGTCCGATGTGGAACTGGAGCTGATCCGCACGGTCCTCGACCCGGACGGTCTGCGGCACCAGGAGGTTCCGGCGTGAGCGGGCTCGGCACGGCGCTGACCCGGCTCGTCGGCGTGCGGCATCCGGTGGTGCAGACCGGAATGGGCTGGGTGGCCGGTCCGCGGCTCGTGTCGGCCACCGCCGAAGCGGGCGGGCTCGGCGTGCTCGCCTCCGCGACGATGACCATGGATCAGTTGCGCTCGGCGGTCCGGGAAGTGCGCGAGCGCACCGAGGAACCGTTCGGCGTGAACCTGCGGGCCGACGCGGGCGACGCGGAGGAGCGCGTGGACCTGCTGATCCGGGAAGGCGTGCGAGTCGCCTCGTTCGCCCTGGCGCCGGACAAGCGGCTGATCGGCAAGCTCAAGGACGCGGGCATCGTCGTGATCCCCTCGGTCGGTGCCAAGCGGCACGCCGAGAAGGTCGCCTCCTGGGGCGCCGACGCCGTGCTCGTGCAGGGCGGCGAAGGCGGCGGGCACACCGGCTCGGTCGCCACCACGCTGCTGTTGCCGCAGGTCGTCGATGCCGTGGACATTCCGGTGATCGCCGCGGGCGGGTTCTTCGACGGCCGCGGGCTGGCCGCCGCGCTGTGCTACGGCGCCGCGGGCATCGGGATGGGCACGCGCTTCCTGCTGACCAGCGACAGCGCCGTGCCGGACGAGGTGAAGCAGCGGTACCTGGCGGCAGCGTCCGGGGACACCCTGGTCACTTCGCGGGTCGACGGGCTGCCGCACCGGATGCTGCGCACCGGGCTCACCGACGCGGCCGAGTCCGCGAGCCGGTTGCGCCGCCTGCCGGGCGCGCTGCGGCAAGCGGCCGCGTTCAAGGCGATGAGCGGCATGTCCTGGAAGCAGCTGATCAGCGACGGAATCGCGATGCGCCGCAACAGCGAACTGCCGTGGAGCGCGGTGCTGCTGGCCGCCAACACGCCGATGCTGATCAAGGCCGGTCTGGTGGACGGTCACGCCGACGCGGGCGTGCTGCCCGCCGGGCAATCCGTGGGAATGATCGGCGAACTGCCCAGCTGCGCCGAACTCATCGAGCGGATCGTGGACGAGGCCGTGCGCGCGCTCGAATCCGCTTCGCGCGGCCCGCGGGAATCCGCTTCGTGACCACCGATCGCGCGCCGCCGGCGAACGCGGCCGGGCAGGCTCACCCCTGCCCGGTCATGATCCCTTCGCACAAGATCGTGATGTGCTGCTCGGCGATCACGTCGGCGTTCAACCGGCCGCGCGGGTTGTACCAGTGCACCGTGGTCCAAACGGTGTCCCGGATGAACCGGTAGGCGATCTTCACGTTGAGGTCGCTGCGGAAGATCCCGGCCTGCTGGCCCTGCTGCAGCACCTTCATCCAGGTGCGCTCGAAGTCGTTCGCGGCGCGGCGCAGGTAGCTGAAGCGCTCGAACTGCTGGAGGTATTTCGCCTCGTTCTGGTAGATCGTGACCGCCGAGCGGTATTCGTTCATCGCGCGGAACGACTGCCGGACCAGCTCGGTGATGGTGCCGCGCGGGTCGGTCTTCTCGTGCAGCACCTCGTCGTAGAGCCGCTGCTGGAAGTCCAGGAACTCGCGCAGGATCTCGTCGACCATCGATTCCTTGGAATCGAAGTGGTAGTAGAGGCTGCCGGAGAGGATGCCCGCGGCGTCGGCGATCTCGCGCACGGTGGTGACCACGAAACCGCGCTCGGCGAACAGGTCGGCGGCGATCGCCAGCAGCTCCGCGCGCCGCTGCGAACCGCCCGCCTCAGCCGCCGCCGGGCGCTGCGCGCGACCGGTCGAGCGCTTGGTCTCCGCCATGTCCTCATCCTCTCACTGGCCGTTGCCGACCCCGCGCACCCGCTCGTTCCGCCGGCAGTGCCCGTGTTCTCGGAGTGCTCTGGTTTTCGGAGCGAACGGCCCGTTGGCCCAATCTATTGGGACGAGCGGTCCGTTCGCTCCGGGGGCGCGCGGGTGGTCACGGATGCTGGTTGCTGGCGGAGATGACCTCGCCGGTGAGGTAGGACGAGTAGTCACCGGCCAGGTAGACGATCACGTTGGCGATCTCCCAAGGTTCGGCGGAGCGGCCGAACGCCTCTTTGGACTCCAGCTCGGTCAGCAGCTCGTCGGAGGTCACCTTCGCCAGGTTCTCGTGCATCACCAGGCTCGGCGCCACCGCGTTCACCCGCACCCCGAACTCCGCGGCGTCCACCGCCGCGCACCTTGTCAGCGCCATCACACCCGCTTTCGCCGCGGCGTAGTGCGCCTGCCCGGCCTGCGCGCGCCAGCCGACCACCGAGGCGTTGTTGACGACCACGCCCCCGCCGCCCTGATCCCGGAAGCGCTGGATCGCGGCCCGCGTGCACCGGAACGTGCCGTTCAGCGTCACGTCCAGCACGCGGCTCCACTGCTGGTCGGTCATGTCCTGAATCGGCGCCGTTCCACCAAGTCCGGCGTTGTTGACCAGCACGTCGAGCCGCCCGAACGCCTCGGCCGCGGCGTCCAGCAGGTGCTCGACCTGCTCGACGTCGGTGACGTCGCAGGGCACCGCGATGACTTCGGCACCGGGCAGTTCGGCCAGCTCGGCGCGGGTGGCCTCCAGCCGCCGCTGGTGCGAGTCGCTGATCACGACGCGTGCGCCTTCCCGGATCATCCGGCGCGCGGCCGCGGAGCCGATGCCGGTCCCGGCGGCCGCGGTCACCACCGCGGTCCTGCCCGCCAGCAGGCCGTGCGGTTCCGGTTCGGTCGGTGTTCTCAAGGCCGGGCCTCCTTCGGCAACCCGAGCACCCGCTCGGCGATGATGTTGCGCTGGATCTCGTCGGAACCGCCGTAGATCGTGTCGGCGCGGGTGAACAGGAACAGCCGCTGCCGCTCGTCGAGCTCGCCGTCCGGCGCGACCAGGCCGCACGCACCGGCGACCTCGACGGCCAGCTCACCGAGCCCGCGGTGGAAGTTCGCCCAGTACAGCTTCGCGATGGACGCCTCCGGTCCCGCGGTCCCCTCGGCGACCCCGGTCAGCGTGCGCAGCACGTTGAACCGCATGATCTCCAGGCCGATCCAGGCCCGGCTGATCTTGTCCCGCAGCACCGGATCGTCCAGCGCACCGCCGGAACGGGCGAGCTCGGTGATGCTTTCCAGCTCGCGGCGGAACACCACCTGCTGGTCGACGGTGCCGATGCCGCGTTCGAAACCGAGCGTGCCCATCGCGACCCGCCAGCCGTCGCCGGGCTCGCCGACCACGTTGCTCGCGTCGGTGCGCGCGCCGTCGAAGAACACCTCGTTGAACTCGGAAGTGCCGGTGAGCTGCACGATCGGCCGCACCTCGATGCCCGCGGAATCCATCGGCACCAGCAGGTAGGACAGCCCGCGGTGCCTGCGCTCGGCGGGATCGGTGCGCGCGAGCAGGAAGCACCAGTCGGCCACGTGCGCGTGCGAGGTCCAGATCTTCTGGCCGTGCACCACCCAGTCCGCGCCGTCGCGGTGCGCCGCGGTGGACAGGTTCGCCAGGTCGGACCCTGCGCCGGGCTCGGAGTAGCCCTGGCACCACAGCTCCCGCACGCCCACGATCGGCGGCAGGAAGCGCCGCTGCTGCTGCTCGGTGCCGAACGCGATGATCGTGGGACCGATCAGCTCCTCGCCGATGTGCCCGACCCGAACCGGCGCGCCCGCCTTGGCGTACTCCTCGTGGAAGATCACCTGCTGGGCGATGGACGCGCCGCGGCCGCCGAACTCCTCCGGCCAGCCCAGGCAGGTCCAGCCCGCTGCGGCGAGGTGCCGGTCCCAGGCGAGCCGCACGTCGAACGCTTCGTGCTCGCGCCCAGGTCCGCCGAGCCCCCGCGCCTGGGCGAACTCGCCGGTGAGGTTGTCGCCGAGCCATTCCCGCACTTCCCGGCGGAACGCCGCTTCCTGCGCGCTGTCGGTGAGATCCATCCGAAGCACCTCCGGCCGATCGCGGTCTGAGCCCGCTGGACACCCCCGCTGGAAAACGAAGCCTACCAAGCACTTGCTAGTTTCGCTAACCTCGGAGCACGACGGCGCGACTCCCGGAAGAGGAGGGTGACGATGGCCGAAGAGGAACCGGTCGTGCGCTACGAGCGCAACGGTCCGACCGCGGTCGTGACGATGAACCGGCCGAACTACCGCAACGCGCAGAACTCCGCGATGACCTATGCACTGGACGACGCCTTCTACCGCGCCTGCGCCGATGACGAGGTCCAGGTCATCGTGCTGGCCGGAGCGGGTGAGCACTTCTCCGCCGGGCACGACATCGGCTCACCGGGCCGCGATGTCGACGTGGACTACGAGCGCCGCGCGGGCCTGTGGTGGGGCCACACCGACAAGGCGGGCGGCGAGTCCAGGTTCGCCCGCGAGCAGGAGGTCTACCTGGGAATGTGCCGCCGCTGGCGGGACATGCCGAAACCCGTCGTCGCGAGCGTGCAGGGCGCGTGCGTGGCCGGTGGCCTGATGCTGGCGTGGGTGTGCGACGTGATCGTGGCCGCCGAGGACGCGTTCTTCGCCGATCCCGTGGTGCGGATGGGCATTCCGGGCGTGGAGTACTTCGTGCACCCGTGGGTGCTCGGGCCGCGAATCGCGAAGGAGTTCCTGTTCACCGGCAAGCGGATGAGCGCGCAGCGGGCCTACGAGGTGGGGATGGTCAACCGGGTCGTCCCGCGCGAGCAGTTGACCGATACCTCGCTGGAACTGGCCGGCGAGATCGCCGCGATGCCGCGGTTCGGGCTGGCGCTGGCGAAGAAGGCCGTCAACCAGGCCGAAGACCTCATGGGGCGGCACAGCGGGCTCGATTCCGCATTCGGGCTGCACCACCTGGCGCACGCGCACAACGCCGAGGTCGAGCAGGACTCGCTCAGCGGCATGGACGCCAAGAGCATGAAGCGCGCCGCCGAGTGAGCGCGGGGAGGCTGCCGTGGATCTGACGTTCTCCGCCGAAGACCTCGCCTTCCGCGACGAGGTGCGCACCTGGTTGCGGGCGAACGTGCCCGCCGAACCGCTGCCGTCGCTGGAGACCGAAATCGGTTTCGCCGCGCACCGGCAGTGGGAGAAGACCCTGCACGCGGCCGGTTTCTCGGTCGTGTCCTGGCCCGTCGAGTTCGGCGGCCGGGACGTCTCGCTGGTGCAGTGGTTGCTGTTCGAGGAGGAGTACTACGCCGCGGGCGCGCCCGGCCGGGTCGGGCAGAACGGGATCTTCCTGCTCGCGCCGACGCTGTTCGAGCACGGCACGGCCGAGCAGCGGGAACGCTTCCTGCCGCGGATGGCTTCCGGCGAGGACGTCTGGGCGCAGGCTTGGTCGGAGCCGGAAGCGGGCAGCGACCTGGCCGGAATCCGCAGCCGAGCGCGCCGGGTGCCGGGCGGCTGGCGGTTGTCCGGGCAGAAGACGTGGAGTTCGCGGGCCGCGTTCGCGGATTGGGCGTTCGGGCTGTTCCGCAGCGATCCCGATGCCGAGCGGCACCGCGGGCTGACGTACTTCCTGTTCCCGCTCGACGCCGAAGGCGTGACGGTGCGGCCGATCGGGCGGATCGACGGCAAGCCGGCGTTCGCGGAGATCTTCCTGAACGAGGTCTTCGTGCCGGACTCCGACGTGCTGGGCGAGGTCGGCGAAGGCTGGCGGGTCGCGATGAGCACCACCGGCAGCGAGCGCGGGTTGTCGCTGCGCAGCCCGGGCCGGTTCCTCGCCGCGGCGCAGCGGCTCGTCGAGTCGTGGAACGGTGCCGCGCAGGTGCAGGACCGGGTGGTCGACGCTTGGATCGGCGCGAGCGCCTACCGGCTGGCGACCTTCGAGACCGTCACGAAGGTCCTCGCGGGCAGCCCGGTCAGGCCGGAGTCCAGCATGAACAAGGTCTTCTGGTCCGAATTGGACATCGCGCTGCACGAGGCGGCGATGGACCTGCTGGGGCCGGACGCCGAACTCACCGCCAGATCGCCCGCCGCACCGGAGGGCGGCGCCTGGCCGGACGGCTACCTGTTCGCGCTGGCCGGGCCGATCTACGCGGGCACCAACGAGATCCAGCGCAACGTCATCGCCGAGCGCGTGCTCGGCCTGCCCAGGGAGCCGCGTTGAGGTTCACCCGCACCACCGAACAGCAGGACATGGCCGAGGCGTTGCGCGCGTTGTTCGACGCAGGCGACGGCGCGGCGATCGCGCGCAGCTGGGCCGCGGGCGACGCGGCTCCGTGGCGCCGGATTTGGGCGCAGCTCGGCGAGATGGGGTTGTGCGGGGTCGCCGTTCCGGAGCGGTTCGGCGGTCTCGGCCTCGGGCCGGTCGAGTTGGTGACCTGCCTGGAAGAGCTCGGGCGCGCCGGACTTCCCGGGCCGTGCGTCGAGTCGATCGCCGTCGTGCCTGCGCTGCTCGCGGACACCGCCGCAGCCGAGCGGTGGCTGCCCGGGATCGCTTCCGGGAACGCGGTCGGCACCACGACGTTCACC
>NZ_JAFRFW010000381.1:0-11793 GCF_017434145.1 Saccharopolyspora sp.
CCGATGAGAGCAGGCGCCTGGGGCAGCAGGTAGAGAAGGTGCTGCTGATGTCAATCTTCGAACGGGGCAAGCTCGACCTCAAGTTCAGGAGCATCGACCTGCACGCCATCATCAGCATAGGGAGATGATCTGACCGCCGCTGAGGGTGTGCAGGCGCCGGTCGAACGCGATGTCCCCGAGGCCGAGGCGATCGAGCTGGGCGCGAGTGCGTTCCTCGATGTCCCAGTCGGTGCCGATGGTGGCGAAGTGCTCCTCGTCGGCGTCCCCGGACTCGACGGCGGCGAGCGCGCGGAGCACCTCGGCTATACCCAGCACTTCCGCCACGGTGCGAGCCCCGGGGAACGACAGGTGTTGCGGCAGGTGGCCGAGCGTTCCGCGGACCGACACTGCGCCGCCGCTGGGGCGCAGCTCTCCCGCGATCAGCTTGAGCAGGGTGCTCTTGCCTGCTCCGTTCGCCGCGACGAGGCCGGTGCGGCCGCCGCCGATGGTGCAGGAGAGGTCTCGGAAAACGGGGGTGTCGTCCGGCCAGGAGAACGACAGGCCGGAGCAGGTGATGAACGCATCGGACATGCGGAAGCCCTCACGTGTGCAGCGGGCGCGCACCGAGGCGGCCCGGGAACGAGTTCGGAGACGGCGGCGCGACGGCGCGGAGGGCAGGCGGCGGTTCGTCCGGGCAGCGCTCATCGCGCCAATCCGGACTTCACACAGCGGCGCAGGAAGAATCAGGCCGCACACCTGCGCTGGATCGGGCTTTCGCCCTCACTCCGCGATGTCGTCGTTCCCGAGCATGTCCGCATCTCCCTTGTCCGGGGCATTCCCTTCGCACAGTAGCAACGCGCGCAACGGCATTTTTCGGTGTCGGCGGCGCGTTCGCCGGGTATCGCTGCGGCATGGCGGAGCAAGAGCTCAGCACCTACCGGCAGAAGCGGGATCTGGAACGCTCCGGTGAGCCCGCTGGTGGTCGTCCGGGCGACCAGCCGCGCTTCGTGGTGCAGCGGCACGACGCCTCCAGCCTGCACTTCGACTTCCGGCTGGAGGTCTGCGGCGTGCTGAAGTCGTGGGCGGTGCCGAAGGGGCCGTCCACCGACCCGCGGCAGAAGCGGCTGGCAACGCCGACCGAGGACCACCCGCTGGATTACGCGGATTTCGAAGGCGACATCCCGGAGGGCTACGGCGCGGGCACCGTCGTCGTCTGGGACACCGGGCCGTACCGCAACCTCACCGAGCGCAAGGGTGAGTCCGTCGGAATGCCCGAGGGGCTGGAGAACGGGCACGTGAAGGTCTGGCTGCAGGGCGCGAAGCTCAGCGGTGCCTTCGCGCTCACGCGCATGGGCGGCAGGCAGCAGTGGCTGCTGGTCAAAGTGGACGATGAAGGTGCCGACCGGCGCCGCAACCCGGCCAAGACGCAGCCCGAATCGGTGCTTTCCGGCCGCACGAACGAAGATTTGGAGCGCTGATGGCCCGGACCGAGGACGCCGAACGGCTCGAGGTCGATGGCCGCCGGTTCGAGCTCACCCACCCGGACAAGGTGCTGTATCCGGCGGACGGCTGCACCAAGCGGGACGTGGCCGACTACCTCTGCTCGGTCGCCGCGGCGATGGTCCCGCACATGCGCGGGAAACCGTTGACGCTGCGGCGTTTTCCGGACGGCGTGCAGGCCGGCGGCTTCTTCCAGAAGGAGGCGTCCGGGCACTTCCCGGATTGGGTGCGGGTGGCGTCGGTGCCGCAGCGCGGCGAACCCGGCTCGGTGCACCACGTGGTTTGCGATGACGCGGCGACGTTGGTCTACCTGGCGACTCAGGCCACTCTGGAATTCCACATCGGACTATCCAAAGTGGAGGATTTGGACAAGCCGGTGCTGGTGGTGCTGGATCTGGACCCGCCACCGGACTGCGAACTCGGCGAACTGCGCAAGGCGGTGCGCGAGATCTGCCGCCGGTTCGACGCAGCGGGGCTGAGCCCGCACGTGCAAGCCACCGGCGGCAAAGGCTTCCACGTCGTGGCCCCGCTGACCGGCGAGCAGGGTTTCGACGAGGTCCGCACCGCCTCCCGCGAACTCGCCGACAACGCGGTGCGCGATCATCCCGACAGGTTCACCACCGAACACCGCAAGGACCGCCGCGGCGACCGGATCTTCTTGGACACCAACCGAAACGCCTACGGCCAGACGATGATCTGCCCGTACTCGCCGCGCGCCCGCGACGGAGCCCCGGCCGCTACACCGCTGGACTCGGGCGAACTTTCCAAAGCCACGCCGCAAGGCCACGGGCTGGCGAACATGACCCGCCGCTTGGCCCGCAAAACCGACCCGTGGGCCACCATGCACCGCTCCGCCGCCCACAGCGTCACCGAGTGACCGGCCTGTTCGTCCAATCTATTCGGACGAACGGTCCGTTCACTCCTGGTGAAACGGGGCATGCGGGACGTCACTGCTCGGAAAGCCGCTCCAGGCGGACCACGATGGCCTTGGAAACCGGGGTGTTCGACTTCTCCGCGACCGAACCGAGCGGCACCAGCGGATTCGCCTCCGGGTAGTAGGCGGCCGCGCAGCCCTGCGCGGTCGGGTAAGCGACGATGCGGAACCGCTCCGCGCGGCGCTCCTCCACGTTGCCATCGGCGTCCGGCCATTCGGAGACCAGATCCACCGCCTCGCCGTCGGAGAACCCGAGCGCGGCGATGTCCTTCTCGTTGAGCATCACCACGCGCCGGGCGTCCTCGATCCCGCGGTAGCGGTCGGAAAGGCCGTAGATCGTGGTGTTGTACTGGTCGTGGCTGCGCAGGGTCTGCAGCAGCAGCCGACCCTCCGGCACCCGCAGCGGTTCCGGCGTGTTGATGGTGAAGTTCGCCTTCCCCGTCGCGGTGGGGAAGGAACGGCTGTCCCGCGGCGGGTGCGGCAGCACGAACCCGTCGGGCTCACGAACACGCGCGTTGTAGTCGTCGCATCCCGGTACCACGTTCGCGATGTGCCTGCGGATGCTGTCGTAGTCGCGCTCGAACTCCTCCCACTGCGCCGGGTGCTCGTCCCCGAGCAGCTTCCGCGCCAGCCGGCACAGGATCGCGACTTCGGACAGCAGGTTCTGCGAAGTCGGTGCGAGCCGCCCGCGCGAGGCGTGCACGACCGACATCGAGTCCTCGACGGTCACGAACTGCGCGCCGGATTCCTGCTCGTCGCGTTCGGTGCGGCCGAGCGTCGGCAGGATCAGCGCGGTGCGGCCGGGAACCACGTGCGAGCGGTTCAGCTTCGTCGAGACCTGCACCGTCAGGTCGCACCCGCGCAACGCCCGTTCGGTGCCCGCGGTGTCCGGCGTTGCCGCGACGAAGTTGCCGCCCACCGCGAGGAAAGCCTGCACCTTCCCGCTCTTCATGGCCTGCAAGGTGTCCACGGTGTCGTAGCCGTGGCGGCGCGGCATCGGGATGCCGAACTCGGATTCCATGGCGGCGAGGAACTTCTCCGGCATCTTCTCCCAGATGCCCATCGTCCGGTCGCCTTGCACGTTGGAGTGCCCGCGCACCGGGCACACGCCCGCGCCCGGCTTGCCGATCATGCCGCGCATCAGCAGCAGGTTCGTGACCTCGCGGATCGTGGGCACGGCCTGCTTGTGCTGGGTCAGGCCCATCGCCCAGCAAGCGATGGTGCGCTCCGAGGAGATCAGCAGCTGCGCGATCTTCTCGATCTGCTCGCGGGACATCGCGGTCGCCTCGAGCGTGGCGTCCCAGTCGATTTCCCTTGCCTGCGCGGCGAATTCCTCGAAACCGTGCCCGTGCTGCTCGATGAACTCGCGATCCAGCACGGTTCCGGGCGCGGCCTCTTCGGCCTGCAGCAGCAGACCGGTGAGCGCCTTGAACAGCGCCAGGTCGCCGCCGAGGCGGATCTGGGCGAACTCGTCGGTCAGCGCGGTGCCACCACCGGCGACGCCGCGGGCGTTCTGCGGGTTCTTGAACCGCATCAGCCCGGCCTCGGGCAGCGGGTTGACCGCGACGATCTTGCCGCCGTTGCGCTTGACCTTCTCCAGCGAGGACAGCATCCGCGGGTGGTTGGTGCCCGGGTTCTGGCCCACCACCAGGATCAGGTCGGCGTTTTCCACGTCTTCCAGCGAAACCGAGCCCTTGCCGATGCCGATGGTCTCGCTCAGCGCCGACCCGGAGGACTCGTGGCACATGTTCGAGCAGTCCGGCAGGTTGTTCGTGCCGAAGCTGCGCACCATCAGCTGGTAGAGGAACGCGGCCTCGTTGCTGGTGCGGCCCGAGGTGTAGAACGCGGCCTGGTCCGCGCTGGGCAGCTCGCGCAGGCCGTCGGCGACCACGTCCAGCGCCGCGTCCCAGTCGATCGGCCGGTAGTGCGTGTCGCCGTCGCGCAGGATCATCGGCTGCGTCAGCCGCCCCTGCTGGCCGAGCCAGTAGTCGGTCTTGTCCGCGAGCTCGGCCACCGAGTGCGCGGCGAAGAACTCGGCGTCGACCTTGCGCGTCGTGGCCTCCTCGGCGACCGCCTTCGCGCCGTTCTCGCAGAACTCGGCGGGGCTGCGGTGCTTGTCCTCACCACGCGGGTCCGGCCACGCGCAGCCGGGGCAGTCGAAGCCGGAACGCTGGTTGAGCAGCGGCAACGTCTTGATGGTGCGCCCTGCGCCCATCTGCTCCCAGCTGCGTCGCAGCGACACCATGACCGCCTTGACACCGGCGGCGGCGTCCTTCGGCTCGTGGGTCGACAGCGCCGACTCGTCGATGTCCTGTTCAGGTGCTCTGCGCGACATACCGCCCAGAGTGCTCTCCCACGCGCGCGAGAGCACGGGTGGGGTGTCTTGGTTCACACGAGTGGCCCAGTTCTGCCGGTGTTGGTGGAAGCGCGTTGCAGCGGGAGGCCGGCCGGGGCGCTCGGGGGCACGCAACGGCCGGCCGGCACCCCGGCCCGGAACCGGGAGGCGGAAGTGTCCGGGCCGGGGCCGATACGCCACTCGCCGCGTCGGGAGAAACGAGCGGTGACGTAACCTCGAGAACGGTCCCTGCCAGGTAACGGCTGGCAGGGGCCTTCAGCAGTGGCCGATCGCGAACTTCGCGCTCATCGGGCCGAGTTCGTTTTCTCCCGCGCGGCCGTACAGCAATTCGCGCACGTCGGCCAGAGCCACGCCACATCGCTGTTGACGGCTATGACGTTCAAGCCGCACAGCGTCTTGACTTCGGTGCCGGTGGGGTAATCGCTGCCTTTCGACTTCGCGGCAGTGCTGGCGTGGCGCACCTGCTCAGCAGGCACCCACGCGACGGGATGGGGCATCCACGACCTCCTGCGTCAGACCGTGTTGACGATCGTTGTCAACGATGTGTCTACAGTGTCATCAGTTGGCTACGTTGAGCAATTACCCGACCGAGTGATCACCGAAAAACCCTTGTGTAGCAATAGGATCTGTTGCATGACTGTCAACACACGGACCCCGAAAGCTCGTGCTGTCGGAAGCGCACTGCGCAAGGCGCGACTAGACAACGGGATCAGCCTGCGCGGGTTAGCGACACAACTGGGCAAAGACCCGAGTCAGCTTTCCCGTTGGGAAACCGGGGAACGTGCGCCCAAGCCCACCGATGTCGCGCAGATCCTGGCTCATCTCGGGGTGACCGGCTCCGAGTACGACGAGATAGTCGAGGTTTCCGGCGGCACTCACGAACCGCGCTGGCTCGCGGTGACCCTGCCCGAGCAACGGCAGCAGCTCGCCGCGACTCTCGAAGTCGAGCGAGGGGCGACGGGAATCACCGAGGTGTCCCCGCTACTGGTCCCCGGACTCCTGCAAACGCGCGAGTACGTGCACGCGATCATGTCGGCTGGTGGCGTGGACGCTGACGAAGTCGCGACACGTTCGGCGATCCGGCTCGGTCGCCGCGAGACGATCTTCGGCCAGGAGCCCGCGACGTTCACCGGTGTCATCGGTGAAGCAGCTTTGCGTCAGGTCATCGGCGGGCCGAAAGTGATGCTCGACCAGTTGAAGCACCTGCTGGAGAGCGGCGAACGCAGCAATGTGGAGATTCAGGTGGTCCCGTTCTCGACCGGCTGGCATCCGGCGCTGGAAGGCCTGTTCGCGCTTTATGAGACGGAGCAAGGGCCGGTCGTGCATCTGGAGAATCGGCGCTCCGGCTTGTTCCTGCATGAGCCCGCAGACGTGCAAACTTACCAGCAGGCGGTCGCTCGAGTCCGGGCAGTCGCCTTGAGTCCCGATGACTCTTCAGCGTTCGTGCACAGGCTCATCAACGAAATGGAGGGCGCGCGATGACAGCGGTCGAGCACCCGGTCAACTGGCGGAAGTCGAGCCGGAGTCAAAACACGATCACTTGTGTTGAGGTGGGCCGGTCGGCTCGCGGTGCGGCGGTGCGGGATACGAAGGATCGGGCTGCGGGTTACCTGACGGTGGATCGGCGGCAGTGGCGGTCGTTCCTGTCCGCGATCAAGACCGACCGCTTCTCCTGACGGCTGCGATGACCTGCGGCGTTGCCAGCGGAACCGGGGAGCGTCGCAGGCCGCGGGCAGATCGGCCCGGTGTGCGGCCGTCCTTCCGGTAACTGCCGCGAACGGTGGAGGTGAGGGCCGGGAAAGCCGTCACGGGCGGTTCGTAGAATCGGTGTGTGACACAGACCAGCGCACCCGCACAGCCCCGTGAACTTCCGTCGAGCTGGAACCCGGCCGACGTAGAGGCCGAGCTGTACCAGCGCTGGGTAGCCGCCGAGTACTTCACCGCGGACCCGCACAGCGACAAGCCGCCGTTCTCGATCGTCATCCCGCCGCCGAACGTCACCGGCAGCCTGCACATCGGCCACGCCTTCGAGCACACCCTGATGGATCTGCTCACCCGCCGCCGCAGGATGCAGGGCTACGAGGCGCTGTGGTTGCCGGGCATGGACCACGCCAGCATCGCGGTGCAGGCACTGGTCGAGAACCAGCTGCGGGAAGAGGGCATCGACCACCGCGAACTCGGCCGGGAGCGCTTCCTGGAGCGGGTGTGGCAGTGGAAGGAGCAGCACGGCGGGGCGATCCTGTCGCAGATGTCGCGGCTCGGCGACAGCGTGGACTGGAGCCGGGAGCGGTTCACCATGGACGCCGGTCTCTCCCGCGCGGTGCAGACGATCTTCAAGCGGCTCTACGACGACGGCCTGATCTACCGGGCGGAGCGGCTGGTGAACTGGTCGCCCGCGATGCGCTCGGCGATCTCGGACATCGAGGTGGAGCACCGCGAGGTCGACGGCGAGCTGGTGTCGATGCGCTACGGCTCCGGCGACTCCGAAATCGTCGTGGCCACCACCCGCGTGGAGACGATGCTCGGCGACACCGCCGTCGCGGTGCACCCGGACGACGAGCGCTACCGGCACCTGGTCGGCACCGAGATCGAGCTGCCGCTGACCGGTCGCAAGATCGCGATCGTCGCCGACGAGCACGTGGACCCCGAGTTCGGCAGCGGCGCGGTGAAGGTCACCCCGGCGCACGACCCGAACGACTTCGAGATCGGGCAGCGCCACGACCTGCCGATGCCGACGATCATGGACGAGCAGGGCCGGATCGCGAACACCGGCACCGAATTCGACGGCATGGACCGGTTCGAGGCCCGCGTCGCGGTGCGCGAGGCGCTGCGCGCGCAGGACCGCATCGTCGCGGAGAAGCGGCCGTACGTGCACAGCGTCGGGCACAGCTCCCGCTCCAAGGAGCCGATCGAGCCGCGGCTGTCGCTGCAGTGGTTCGTCAAGGTCGGCCCGCTGGCCAAGGAAGCGGGCGACGCGGTGCGCGACGGCCGGGTCGCGGTGCATCCGCCGGAGATGGCGAAGCGCTATTTCGACTGGGTCGACAACCTGCACGACTGGGCCATCTCGCGGCAGATGTGGTGGGGCAACCGCATCCCGATCTGGTACGGCCCGAACGGCGAGGTCGTCTGCGTCGGACCGGACGAAGAACCGCCCACCGGCGAGGGCTGGCGCCAGGACGAGGACGTGCTCGACACCTGGTTCTCCTCGGGCCTGTGGCCGTTCTCCACGATGGGCTGGCCGGACGACACCGCGGATCTGCGGAAGTTCTACCCGACCAGCGTGCTCGTCACCGGCTACGACATCCTGTTCTTCTGGGTGGCCCGGATGATGATGCTCGGGCTCTACGCGATGGACGGCGTCGAGCCGTTCAAGGTGATCGCGCTGCACGGCATGGTCCGCGATCCGCACGGCAAGAAGATGTCCAAGTCGGCGGGCAACACCGTCGATCCGCTGGAGTGGATGGACAACTACGGCGCCGACGCGCTGCGGTTCACCTTGGCGCGCGGGGCGAACCCCGGTACGGACGCGCCGATCAGCGAGGAATGGGTCGCCGGGGCGCGCAGCTTCTGCACGAAGCTGTTCAACGCCACCAAGTTCGCGCTGATGAACGGCGCGCGGGTGCCCGCGGCGCTGCCCGCGCGGGCTGAGCTCACCGATGCGGACCGCTGGATCCTGGACCGCACCGACCAGCTCGTGTCCGAAGTGGACGAATTGCTGGAGGACTTCCAGTTCGCCAAGTCCACCGAGGCGCTCTACCACTTCACCTGGGACGAGTTCTGCGACTGGTACGTGGAGCTGTCCAAGGTGCAGATCGACGCGGGCGGCGACCGCGCGGAACGGACCCGCGACGTGCTCGGGCACGTGCTGGACGTGCTGCTGCGGCTGCTGCACCCGACGATCCCGTTCGTCACCGAGCTGCTGTGGACCACGCTGACCGGCCGGGAATCCGCGGTCGTCGCGGACTGGCCCGCAGCGACCGGCGAGCACGCCGACGAGGGCGCGGCGCAGCGGGTGCTCGCGGTGCAGAAGCTGATCACCGAGATCCGGCGGTTCCGCTCCGACCAGGGGCTCAAGCCGGGCCAGCGGGTGGCGGCGCGGCTCGGTGGACTCGACGCGCTCGGATTGGCCGAGCATTCGGCGGCGGTGCGTTCGCTGGCGAAGCTGAACGAGCCGGGGGAGGAGTTCACCTCCTCGGCCTCGCTGGAGGTCGGTCTCACCGGCGGGACCGTGCCGGTGGAGCTGGACCTGTCCGGCGCGGTCGACGTCGCCGCCGAGCGCAAGCGCTTGGAGAAGGACCTCGCCGCGGCGCGCAAGGAACTCGACGGCACGGAGAAGAAGCTCGCCAACCCGTCGTTCACGGACAAGGCGCCGGCAGAGGTCGTGGACAAGATCAAGGTTCGCCGGGACACCGCGCAGAGCGACATCGAGCGCATCGAATCCCGCCTGGCGGCGCTGCCTTCGGCCTAACGCTGCGGGCGACGGGCCGTTCGCGTGCTTCGGCAAGGCGGACGGCCCGTGAACCGCCCCGTCCGCCGCCGTGGCGCTGCTGTTCGCGCGGTTGCTCGCCGAATTCCTCATGCATCCACCGTGGCCGGTTCGCGGCCCGCCGGGCAGTCCCGATCCACGAATCTGTGGATGGATGCGGCGCCTGTGGACAACCTCGCCTGCTACGCGGGATCAGCGCCGCGCCCGACCGATGATGACGAGGCGAATCGGTGATCCCAGGGCCGTCGCGGAGGTACCTGCCTCCGCCGAAGTAGACTTGAGCTGGACGTTTGCGTCGGGACTGTTGTAGTCGCGGATAGGCCATCGAGGTTAGGGGAGTGCCAGTGTCCGGCACCGAATCCGGTGCGCTGCACGAGCTGCGCGTGGTGGAGGCCGAGCTCAACGAGCGCTGGCCGGAGACGAAGATCGAGCCGTCCCTGGACCGCATCAGGAAGCTCACCGACCTGCTCGCCGAACCGCAGCGCAGCTACCAGGTGGTGCACATCGCGGGGACGAACGGCAAGTCGTCCACCTCGCGGATGGTCGATGCGCTGCTGTCCCGCATCGGGCTGCGCATCGGCCGCTACACCAGCCCGCACCTGCAGCTGGCCACCGAGCGGATCAGCATCGACGGGCACCCGATCAGCCCGGAAGGCTACGTCGAGGCGTACCGCGACGTAGCTCCCTACGTGTCCATCGTGGACGCGAACAGCGACGTGAAGATGTCCAAGTTCGAGGTGCTGACCGGCATGGCGTTCGCCGCGTTCGCGGACGCCCCGGTGGAGGCCGCGGTGCTGGAGGTCGGGCTCGGCGGTGGCTGGGACGCCACCAACGTCGCCGACGCGCACGTGGCGGTGATCTGCCCGGTGGCGCTCGACCACGCCGAATACCTCGGCACCGACATCGCGGGCATCGCCAGGGAGAAGGCCGGGATCATCAAACCCGGCTCGGTCGTGGTGCTGGCCGCGCAGACCGCCGAAGCGCAGACCGCGATCATGGAGCGGGTCGCCGAGGTCGACGCCACGGTCGCCCGCGAGGGCAACGAGTTCGGCGTGCTGTCCCGCACCGTCGCAGTCGGCGGTCAGATGCTGCGCCTGCAAGGGCTCGGCGGCGTCTACGACGAGGTCTTCCTGCCGCTGCACGGCGAACACCAGGCCCGCAACGCAGCTATCGCGCTGGCCACCGTCGAGGCGTTCTTCGGTGCGGGCGCGCAGCAGCAGCTCGACCTCGAAGCGGTCCGCGACGCGTTCGCCAGCGTCATCACCCCCGGCAGGCTGGAGCGGGTGCGGGCGGCCCCGGCGGTGCTCGTCGACGCGGCGCACAACCCGCACGGCGCTCGCGCGCTCGCCGACGCGCTGAGCTCCGAATTCTCCTTCCGCCGCCTGGTCGCGGTGATCAGCGTGCTCGGCGACAAGGACGTGCGCGGCGTGCTGCGCGAGATCGAACCCGTCGTGGAGGAGGTCGTGCTGACCAAGAACGCCTCACCGCGCGCGTTGGACCCGGACGAGCTGGCCGCCACCGCCAAGGACATCTTCGGACCGGACCGGATCGTCGTCGAACCCCGCCTGGACGACGCCGTGGAGACCGCGATCCGGATGGCCGAGGAGACCACCGACGACTCCGACACCGTCTCCGGCGGCGGCGTCGTGATCACCGGCTCGGTGGTCACGGCCGGCGAGGGGCGGGCACTGTTCGGCAAGGAGCCCGCGTGACCGACAGCAGTGGTTTCTGGTCGCTGCCCACCGCGCCGGAAGGCGTGCGCGACCCGTGGAAGGGCCTGCGCGGCGTCATGGCGGGCACGCTGGTGATGGAGTTCATCACCTTCGGCCTGGCGTTGCCGATCGTGTGGCGGTTCGGCGGCGGGGTCTCCGGCGCCGGGTTCGCCATCGTGGGCCTGCTGACGGTGTTGATGCTGGTCGGCGGGTTCGTGCAGCGGCGCGCGTGGGGGCTGCCGTTCGCGCTGGCGCTGCAAGTGGCGATGTCGTTGTGCTACCTGGTGCACCCCTCGGTCGGGATCATGGGGCTGCTGTTCGTGGCGGTCTGGGCTTACATCCTCTACCTGCGCCGGGACGTGGCGAAGCGGATGCGCGAAGGCCGCCTCTACGACCAGCTCGGCCACCCCGAGGGATATCCGCCGGAGCAGTGAACCTGGCCTGATCGTGTAGTGGTGCATCAAGATGCTTTGGCGGCATTCTTAGATGCATGAGAACAACGATTGCCATCGACGATGCGTTGCTCGATCAACTCAAGGTGCGTGCTGCCCGGGAGAACACGACCGTCAGCGCGCTGATCGAAGAAGATGTGCGACTCGGTGAGCTGCGACGGGCCCAGCAGAGCGACCCGGGTCGCGGACGTTTCCGGCTCCGCGCATTCGATCTTGGTCGCCCCAACCCGGGCGTGGACCTCAACAACAACGCGGCGCTTCTCGATCTCATGGACAACGAATGATCGCCTGCGACGTGAATGTCCTGGTGAATGCGCACAATGTTGCCATGCCGGAGTACGACGCCTATTCGGCATGGCTCGAGGAAGCGCTGA
>NZ_JAFRFW010000036.1:0-2864 GCF_017434145.1 Saccharopolyspora sp.
CGGTCCGGGCAGGCCGACGGGTCCGGCCGCGGTGAGGACGAACTCGCGTATTTCCGCGATGCGCCGGAGTTCCGCAACGTGCGGCTCGCCGAGTTGCCGCGCGGCGACTTCGCCGAGCAGATGGCTCGGCTGCTGGTGCTGTCGAGCTGGCGGCTGGCGTTGTGCGCGCGGCTGGTCGACTCGCGTGATCCGGTGCTGGCGGCGGTCGCGGCCAAGAGCGTCAAGGAACTCACCTACCACCGCGACTACGCGGCGCAGTGGGTCGTTCGCCTCGGCGACGGGACCGCGGAGTCGCATCGGCGGATGTGCGAGGGGATCGCCGCGGTTCGGCCGCACCTCGCGGAACTGTTCCACACGCACGAAATCGAGCGGCGCGCGGTCGCCGACGGTGTCGGGGTGGATCCGGCCGAGGTGCGTGGTGAGGTGGACGAAGTGCTGGCGCGAGCGTTCGCCGCGGCGACCTTGCCGCACCCGGGAACGCCGCCCGCCGGTGACGAACTCGGGCGTGCCGGCGAATTCGGGCGTGGCGGCGAATTCGGCCGCGCGGGCGAGCACACCGAACATCTCGTGCCGCTGCTGGCGGAGATGCAGGGCTTGGCGCGGGCGCACCCGGAGGCGACGTGGTGACGATCGTGAACCGCGCGCGGGAGGTCGCCGAGACGGTGACCGACCCCGAGCTGCCGATGCTGACCCTGGCGGATCTGGGAGTGCTGCGCGGAGTCGAGGTCGGTGCGGACGGCACCGTGGTCGTGACGCTGACCCCGACGTACTCGGGATGCCCCGCCATGGCGGAGATGCGCAGCGACGTGCACCGCAAGCTCACCGGTGCCGGTTACCCGGACGTCGAGGTGCGCACGGCGCTGCATCCGCCGTGGAGCAGCGACTGGATCACCGAGCGCGGGCGGCGCAAGCTCGCCGAGCACGGCATCTCGCCGCCGGGTGAGGCACCCGCGGCCGCCGGGCCCGTCCCGCTCACGCTTGCGCCGCCGCCGCGCCGCATCGCCTGCCCGCATTGCGGTTCGGCCGAGACCGAAGAGCTCTCCCGGTTCAGCGCCACCGCGTGCAAGGCGCTGCGCCGATGCACGGCCTGCGCGGAGCCGTTCGAGCACATCAAGGAGATCTGATCGTGACCGAGACACTGTCTAATGTGGATAAACGGGCCACTGCGGACGATCGGGCCGGTTCCCGCCGCGGCGCGTTCCACACCTTGCGCGTCGAGTCGGTGGACCGGCTGTGCGACGACGCGGTCGCGGTGACCTTGGACGTGCCCGCCGCGCTCGCCGACGAATTCGCGTTCCGGCCCGGCCAGTCCTTGACGCTGCGGCGTTCCGAGGCGGGTGGTGAACATCGCCGCTCGTACTCGATTTGCGCGCCACTGGGCGCGAAACCCCGCATCGGGGTGCGGCTGGTACCGGGCGGGATGTTCTCGAGCTGGCTTTGCGACGAGATCGCGGCCGGTGACGAGATCGAGGTGGCGCCGCCCTCCGGTTCCTTCACCCCGGATCTCGCGAGCGGCGGACGGCACGTGCTGGTCGCGGCGGGTTCCGGGGTCACGCCGGTGCTCTCGATCGCGGCGAGCCTGCTGCGCGAGACGGATTCGCAGGTGACCCTGGTGTACGGCAACCGGCGCAGCGACACGGTGATGTTCGCCGACGAGCTCGCGGATCTGAAGGACGCGCATCCGTCCAGATTGGACCTCGTGCACGTGCTTTCGCGGGAACCGCGGGAATCCGAGCTGGTGTCCGGAAGGCTCGACGCGGACAAGCTGCGGGCGCTGGCCGGTGCGTTGATCCCGGTGGACGGCACCGAGCACTGGTGGCTTTGCGGACCGTTCGGAATGGTCACCGCAGCGCGGGAAGTGCTCGCGGAACTGGGGGTCACACCGGGCCGGGTGCACCAGGAACTGTTCTACGTGGACGATGTGCCGCCGGATCCGGTGCGCCACGAGGAATCGGCTCCGCCCGGCGAGTGCAGCGAGGTGACGATCGTGCTGGACGGGCGCACCAGCACGCTGAGCCTGCCGAAGGACGAGCCGGTGCTGGACGCCGCCCAGCGCTCGCGCCCGGACCTGCCGTTCGCCTGCAAAGGCGGCGTGTGCGGCACCTGCCGGGCGAAGATCACCGGGGGAGAGGTCGCGATGCGCCGCAACTTCGCCCTCGAACAATCCGAAGTGGACGAAGGTTTCGCGCTGACCTGCCAATCGTTGCCGGTCTCCGACGCGGTCACAGTGGACTACGACAGCTGAGCCACCGGGACCGCTGCACCGCGTCGTACCGCTCCGGCGGCCCGGTCACTGCCGCGGACCGCTCGGCACGAGGTAGCCGCACGGGTAGCGCGCTTTCCGCTCGCGCCTGGTGACGTTGTCGGTCAGCGGGCCGGTGTAGACGCCCGGTGCAGTTAGCCGTTGGCGAGCACGTCCAGCCGATCAGTTCGCAAGCGAACTGTCGTCATCGCCGGTGCCGCGTGCACGTCCGAACGGCCGCCCCGGGATGCGGCCCGCCGGTGACGATCAATGCACCCGTCCGGCGGTGCCGGCGCGGGACGAACCCCGACATGTTGATCAGAGCAGCGGCGGGCGCCCACAGCGGTCGACCGCGGTTCCGCCGCGTGGGCGGGGAGCCGTTTCGCGGTGCGGGACCGGGAGCGACGCCGCTTCGCACACCAGCCGGAAAACGTCCTGGGGGATCCACGATGCAAGCGGGCGGGCACGCCTGCACCGGTGCGCTCGCCGGTGCCTTCTCCGGCAACGCGGTCGCGGCCCTGACCGGCGCGCAACTCGGCGCCACGGCCACGGCGGTCGGCGCGCTGCTCGGCGCGGGCGTGGCACTCCTGCCCGACCTGGACGCGGACGGCACGACGGCGTA
>NZ_JAFRFW010000382.1:0-4554 GCF_017434145.1 Saccharopolyspora sp.
CCGCGGCGGCCATCTCGGCGGCGCCGAGCGCGACCGGCACGGACGGGCCGTAGGCGATCAGCGTGGCGTCCGCGCCGGGCCTGCGCACCACCGCCCGGCCGATCGGCGGCACCTCGCGCGTGGTGTCGACCTGCTCGGTGCTGAAGTAGTGCTTCTTCGGTTCGAGGAAGACGACCGGGTCCGGATGCTCGATCGCCGCCCGCAGCAGCCCGTAAGCGTCCGCGTTGGACGAAGGCGCCACCACGGTGAGTCCCGGGGTGTGCGCGTAGTACGCCTCGGACGAGTCGCAGTGGTGCTCGACCCCGCCGATGCCTCCGGCGTAGGGCACGCGCACCACCACGGGCAGCCGGACGCGTCCGCGCGTGCGGTTGGCCATCTTCGCCAAGTGGCTGGTGATCTGCTCGAACGCGGGGTAGGCGAACGCGTCGAACTGCATCTCCACGACCGGGCGCAGCCCGGTCATCGCCATCCCGATCGCGAGCCCGGCGATGCCCGCCTCGGCCAGCGGCGTGTCGAAGCAGCGCTGTTCGCCGAACGTCGCGGTCAGCCCGTCGGTCACCCGGAAGACCCCGCCGAGCGGGCCGACGTCCTCGCCGAACACGACCACCGAATCGTCGGCGGTCATCGCATCGCGCAGTGCCGTGTTGAGCGCCCGGGCCATGGACAGCTGTGTCTCCGCGCCCGGGATCGCAGTCGTCGCGGTCACCGGTTCTCCTCCTGTGCAGCCAGTTCCGCTTGCAACACCGCGGCCTGCGCGGTCACGTCGGGTGTGGGCCTCGCGTGCACGTGGGCGAACAGCTCGGCCGGGTCGACCGGGGAGTCCGCCGCCAGTGCGGTGCGGACGCGCTCTGCCTCGGCCTCGGCCGCCTCGGCGATTTCGGCGTCGGCCCGGTCGTCGAGCACTCCTTCGGCGCGCAAGTGCGCGCCCAGCCGGATCAGCGGGTCCCGCGGTTGCCACTCCGAGACCTCCGCATCGGCGCGGTACCGCGCCGCATCGTCGGCGTTGGTGTGCGCTTCGAGGCGGTAGGTGTCGGCCTCGACGAGCGTCGGGCCCGCACCGGCCGCGGCTCGCTCGACCGCCTCCTGCAGCACCACCGAAAGCGCCGCGGCGTCGTTGCCGTCCACCAGCACGCCCGGCATCCCGTAACCGACGCCCTTGTCCGCCAGCGAAGGCGCCACCGACTGCCGCGCCAGCGGAACGGAGATCGCGTACTTGTTGTTCTGCACCAGGAACACGACCGGCGCCCGCAGCACCGCGGCGAAGTTGAGCGCCTCGTGGAAATCGCCCTCGCTGGTCGCCCCGTCCCCGCACAACGCCATGACCACGGTGTCCTCGCCCTTGAGCCGCGCGGCGTGCGCCACGCCGACCGCGTGCGGCAGCTGCGTGGCCAACGGTGTCGCCTGCGGAGCCACCCGGTGCCGCAGCGGGTCGTAACCGCAATGCCAGTCGCCTGCCAGCAGCGTCAGGACTTCGACCGCATCCACACCGCGGGCGGCGGCCGCGACCGAGTCGCGGTAGGTCGGGAACAACCAGTCGCCCGGGCGCAGCGCACCGGCCGCGACGACCTGGCAGGCTTCCTGACCGCGCGAAGACGGGTAAACCGCGAGCCTGCCCTGGCGGACCAAGGCACCGGCCAGTTCGTTGAGCCGCCTGCCCAGCACCATCGCGCGGTAGTGCTCCAGCAGCGATTCCGCCGGTGGCAGCGAATGGCGCTGGTCCTCGACCACCGCTCCGTCCGCCGCCAGCAGCCGGATCGGCCCATCCCGCGTCATGCGCACCTCCGCGTCGAACAGATCTCCCTGGATTGTGCGCAGCGCTGCTATGTTCTGCCCACAAGTGCGTCGATTTCGCAGACACAGTGCCGAAAAAGCACTTCGGGAGGAGTCAGATGTCCAGCAACGGCGGCACTCCGGAAGGCGCGGGCGGACAGATTGCTCCGGGCCTGGACGAACTCGATCAGAACATCCTGCGCGAGCTCAGCCGCGACGGCCGGATGGCGGTGCGGATGCTGGCCCAGCGGTTGAACATCTCGCGCGCGAACGCCTACACCCGACTGGAACGGCTCAAGCGATCCGGCGTGCTGACCGGTTTCACCGCGGTGATCGACCCGGCGCGAGCGGGACTGTCCACATCGGCCTACGTCACCCTCACCGTGCGGCAGAACTCCTGGCGCGACCTGACGCAGCACCTGCGGCGCATCCCGGAGGTCCGGCACATGGCGCTGGTCGGCGGGGAATTCGACGTGATGCTGCTGGTGCACACGACCGACAACGAACACCTCCGGCGCGTGGTGCTCGAACAGCTGCCGAGCCTGCCCGGTGTGCGCGGCACGCGCACCCACTTGATCTTCGACGACATCCGCAACGATCCCGCCGACAGCGGCGGCTGAGGTGCCCGGCCGACTCTTGACCTGACACCGCGCGCACCGCACGCTTCCGGACACCGGCCGCGCCTGCGCCGGAGTGCGGAGGTTCGCATGGGCTGGGATCTGATCATCGTCGGCGCCGGTTCTTCGGGCGCACCGCTCGCGACGCGTTGCGCGCAGCGGGGCAAGCGGGTGCTGCTGCTGGAAGCAGGAGCGGACTACCGCTCGGCCGAGATGCCCGAGGCCTGGCGCTCCCCCAACCCGGGCCGGGCGTTGCTGGATCCCGCGGCGGCCGCGCACCTGCTGTGGGCGGGTCTCGACGCGACTCGCACGGACGAGCAGCCGCCTGCGCCGTACTGGCGCGGCAAGGGCGCTGGCGGGAGTTCCGCGGTCAACGGCCAGATCGCGATCCGCCCGCCGCTGGAGGACTTCGACGACTGGGCCCTCGCGGGCTGGTCGCGCGACGACGTGCTGCCGTACTTCGTGAAGCTGGAGGACGACGAGGCTTACGGCCACCTCCCCTACCACGGCCGTGGTGGCCCGACTCCCATCTACCGGACGCCAGACCACGAGTGGGGTGCGGTCGACGCCGCGCTGTGCCGATCGGCGCTGGACGCCGGGTACCCGTGGGCCGAGAACGTCAACGCGCCGGGCGCCACCGGGGTCTCGCCCTACCCGATCAATTCGCGTTCCGGACGACGGGTTTCGGTCAACGACGCATATCTGGAAGCGAACCGGGACAGCGGCGGGCTCACGGTGCGCGGCGATGCTCTGGTCGAGCGCTTGGTCTTCGCCGGGGACCGGGCCGTCGGGGTCGAGGTGCGCATCGACGGGCGAGCGGTCACCGAGTACGCCGACGAGATCGTGCTCAGCGCCGGAGCGATCCACTCGCCCGCGATCCTGCTGCGTTCGGGGATCGGTCCCGGTGCCGAGCTGCGGGCGCTGGGCATCGAGGTCCGCTCGGACCTGCCGGTCGGGCGCGGGCTGCAGGACCATCCGCTGGCGCTCGTCGAGATCCCGCTGACCGCCGAGGCCACCGTCACGGACCCGGACGCCCGGCACACCAACGTCTGCGTGCGCTACGCCAGCTCGCCGACGGCGAGCAACGACATGCTGCTGACCGCCATGAACCGCAACGTGCTGTCGATGGCCGGAGCCGACACCGGCGCCGGAGCGGGTGCGTTCGGAGTGTGGGTCAACCAGTGCCACTCCCGCGGCTTGCTGCGGCTGACCTCGCTCGATCCGGAGGCGCAGCCGCAGGTCCAGGAGCGGATGCTCTCCGACGAGCGGGACCTCGCGCGGATGCGCGACGGGCTGCGCGCGCTGGTCGAGCTGGCGCGCGCCCCGGCCACCGCGAAGATCACCGAGGACTCGCCGGATTCGCACAACAGCGCCTTGTTCGCCGCGCTCGACGACGACCGCGCGCTGGATCGGTACCTGCTGAGCACGGTCGCCGACGCGCAGCACGCCACGAGCACCTGCCGGATGGGCGGCGCCGGTGACCGCGACGCGGTGGTCGACCCGGACTGCCGCGTGCTCGGGTTCGATGGCTTGCGGGTGATCGACGCGTCGATCTTCCCGTCGGTGCCGCGGGCCAACACGAACCTGGCCGCGATCATGGCCGGTGAACTCATGGCCGACCGCCTGCGCTGAGCCGGATCTTCGCAGCGGCCACGTCGATTACCGTCGTGCGCCGGGTCGCTCAGCCCGGAGACCCGATGCCGGACTCCGGCGGCGGCCCGGCAAGATCGGCCGCGTCTCGCCGGACGCGATAGGAGGCTGCGTGCAGTACTCGGATTACCGCGAACACGACGGGCTCGGCCTGGCGGAGTTGATCCGCACCGGTGCGGTGCCCGCCGCCGAGGTGCTGGAAGCCGCGGTGGCGCGCGCCGAGGACGTCGGCCCGCGACTCGGGGCGCTCACGCAACGGCTCTACGACCAAGCCCGCGAGCGCGTGCGCAGCGGCGCACCCGAAGGTCCGTTCGCAGGAGTCCCGTTCCTGCTCAAAGACCTGCACCAGGAAGTGGCCGGGCTGCCGTCCAGCGGCGGATCACGCGCGCTGCGCACGGTTCCCGCCGCGGAGACCGCCGAGGTGGTGCGCCGCTGGACCGACGCCGGGCTCGTCGTGTTCGGCCGCACGAACACCCCTGAGTTCGGCGCGAAACCCATCACCGAGCCGACCGTCTTC
>NZ_JAFRFW010000383.1:0-1999 GCF_017434145.1 Saccharopolyspora sp.
CAAGCGTCGATGCCCGCGCGGCGGCACAGCGCCACCGCCCGGCGCAGGTGGAACCGGGTGGTGACCACGGTGACCGCGCGCAGCCCGAACACCTCCGCGGCACCGCGGCACGAGCACCACGTGTCCACACCGGACTCGTCCAGCAGCACCGCCGTGCGCGGAACTCCCCGCGACACGAGGAAATCCCGCATGACCACCGGTTCGCTGTACCCGCGCGACTCCGGGCTCCCGCTGACCAGCAGCTGCTCGACCAGCCCGGACCGGTACAGGGCGAGCGCGACGTCCAGCCGCCCGGCCCATATCCGGCTGGGCCGCCCGTCCCGGCGCACCCCGGCGCCGAGCACCAGCGCCACCTCGGCGGGCGGCACGTCGGCGAACGTGCGGATCCGGCCCGCGCTGCGCGCTCGGACCCAGACCGAGGGCAGGCCCGCCAGCCCGAGCGAGCCCGCCACCAGTAACCACCATCGCCAGCGCACGCACCAAGTGTGCCGCGCCCGGCGCTGATCGAAGCGAGCGGACCGCCCGGCGATGGGGCGGCCCGCTCACCCGCCTTGCTTACTTGCTGTCTTTCTTTCTTCGTTGCTTCCGTGCTTACCGCTGATCACGCCTCGTTCAAGGCGGGCTTGCCGTCCTCGACGACGAAGCTCTTCGCCGTGGAGACCTCGGCGTCCTTCTTCGACACGTACGGCAGCACCCGGTAGTCCGCCCGCAGCTCGCCCGCGGTGAACTTGGTCCGCACGTAGCCGCGCCGGTTCTTGTGGAACTTCACGTGCGGGTTCTCCGCGAGCACGTCCTGCTTGCCGTCGTCGCTGCCGTCGCCACCGCTGGTGATCGAGGTCGTGACGAACTCGGTGGCCACCACAGGGGAATCGGTGTTCTCGTGCTCGGTCTGCACCTCCGCGGCCCAGTGCCGGTGCACGTCACCGGTGAGCACCACGCCGTTGCGGACCTTGCTCTCGCCGAGCGCGGTGGCGACCCGGTCCCTGTTGGCCACGTACGCCGCCCACGAGTCGGTGCTGAACTCGACCCCGTCGTCGACGTCGTTGTCCAGCCGGGAGAAGAACACCTGCTGGCCCAGCACGTCCCAGCGGGCCGAGGAGTTCGCGAACCCGTCCAGCAGCCACTGCTCCTGCTCCGAGCCGGTGATCGTGCGGTCCGGGTTCAACCTCTCCTTGCAGTCCACGTTGCCCTCGTCGCCGCACGGCTGGTCGTCCCGGTACTGCCGGGTGTCGAGCATGTGGAACGTGGTCAGGTCGCCCCACTGCAGCCGGCGGTAGAGCTGCATGTCGATGCCCTTGGGCTTGGCCGTGGAGCGCAGCGGCATGTTCTCGTAGTACGCCTGGAAGGCGGCCTTGCGGCGGTCCAGGAAGCCGGAGTCCGGTTTCTCCGGCGTCTCGTCCGCCCAGTTGTTCTCCGTCTCGTGGTCGTCCCACACCACGACCCACGGCGCGGTGGCGTGCGCGAGCTGCAGGTCCGGGTCGGTCTTGTACTGCGCGTGCCGCTGGCGGTAGTTCGCCAGCGTGCGCGTCTCCGGGCCGAGCACCTTGCGCACGTCGCCGTCCTCGGCGGCGTACTCGTACTGGTAGTCGCCGAGGTGCAGGATCAGCTGCGGCTCCTCCTCGGCCATCCGGCGGTAGGCGGTGAAGTAGCCCTCGCCGTAGTGCGCGCAGGAGGCGAAGCACATCGTCAGCTCACCCATCGTGCCCGGCGCGGGGGCGGTGCGGGTCAACGCGGCGGGCGAGACGCTGCCTTCGGCGCGGAACCGGTAGTAGTACTCCGCGCCGGGCCGCAGGCCCTCGAGTTCGACGTGCACGCTGTGCCCGAGTTCCGGGGCGGCCAGGGCTTCGCCGCGCTGCACGATGCGGCTGAAGTTCTCGTCCTCGGCGAGTTCCCACTGCACCGGCACGACGCGCTCGGGCATGCCGCCCTTGCCGTCGTCGGCGGTGGGGTCGGGCGCGAGCCGGGTCCAGAGCACGACGCCGTCGGCGACCGGGTCGCC
>NZ_JAFRFW010000384.1:0-3330 GCF_017434145.1 Saccharopolyspora sp.
AGCGCGCAGCGCGCGGGTCTCGCCGTCGAGATCGCGCACCAACGGATCGATCACGATCGGATCGGTGCTGCTCGCCGGTCCATCGAACGGGTCTGACGCGGAAGATCTCATGATTCCCCCTCGGACAGCGGACCCGCGAGGCAGGCGAATCCGTGACCATACGACCAAGCTCACCGTAGCTCCGGGTGGCCGCGGGGTGAGTGCGTTTCGCGGTTTTTGGCAGCAGTTCGTACCTGAACGATCAACTTCGGCGCAGGTCGCGGCATATCGGTTCGGCGAGCAATCCTTGGCGAATGCGCTGAATGGGTGAACGAGCTGAATTGTGCCGCGCGGAACGTGCTGCGTGCGCCAGAGTGCGGCCAGTCCAGAGAGGAGCACAGTGGCACCAAGGTTCCGAAGTCGTCCGGACGGCTCGAAATACCCGATAGGCGGCGGAGGTGGCGCCGCAACAGTGATCGCGGGCGGTGCAGCGTTCGCCATTTGGGCCGCCAGCAGCGGTGCCGGTGGTATCGGTGCAGGTGTCGGCGGAGGCGGTGGCACAGCGGCGTCGGCGATGTCGGCTGCTGAGTCGGCGGTCGTGCGCAACATCAGCAAGAACCTTTCCAAGGCCCGAAAAGACGTTCAGCGTGGCAAACCCGTACAGGCATGGCGTCGACTCGGTCTCCGGAAAGGAACCAGCAAGACGCGCGAGGCAGCTGAATGTGCAGTCTTCTCGTACGGGCGTGTGCAAGACTTCTTTACCCGGAACCCGTGCAGGGGGTTGCACCGCGTGCAGTTCCCCGTCAGCTACGACGGCGGTTCGGCATCCGTTCTGGTGTCCCGGGTGCAGATGCGCAACGCCACGCAAGCCCGGCAGTTCCGACGGCTGATCGACGAACACGGCAGTGGAGACGTCGAGCCGTTTCTGCCCGATGTGCAGTTCACCGGGGAGCATTACGACTCTGCGCGGGATCGCAGCGCGGTGTTCGTGGCGGAAGCCGAATCGGCTTCGGGTGATGTTCCCGATCAGGTCCTCGACTCTGTGGCCGAGGCCGCTGTCCTGTTGGCGCGGCGTGCTACCTGAGGTCCGCCAATCTTCGACGGTTCGGGTGTCGAAGCGGTGCTGTGCCGTGCACCCCGCTCAGCAGCCTCGCTCAGTTTCACCCGATGCGTGTGGAACCTGGTTGGTAGATCTGGAGTTCGCACCTCCGACGTACGAGGTTCCGCAGCGATTCCAAACTTCCGGTGATCGCGCCGGCGGTGCGGGCCTGCACGAGGATGTTGCCGAGGGCGGTGGCCTCGACCGGGCCGGCGATCACCGTTCGGCCGGTCCGATCGGCGGTGAGCCGGCACAGCAACGCGTTCTGCGAGCCGCCGCCGACGATGTGCACTGTGGACATTGAACGGCCGGTGAGTCGTTCGACCTGGTCGATGGAGTGCGCGTAGGCCGCCGCGAGGCTTTCCAGGATGCAGCGCACGAATTCGCCGCGGGTTCCCGGAATCGGCAGGTCGTGCTCGGCCAGCCACGCCGCGATGCGCGAAGGCATGTCGCCCGGCGGCAGGAACCGCGCGTCGTCGGTGTCGAAGACGGGGACGGCTCCGGGCGGCACCTCGGCCGCCTCGGCCAGCAGTGGCTCCAGCTCGACCGACGGGTCGGTCCTGCGCCACTGCGCGACGGACTCGCTCAGCAGCCACAGCCCCATCACGTTGTGCAGGTAGCGGATCCGGTCGTCGACACCGCGCTCATTGGTGAACTTCGCGGCACGGCCCGCTTCGGACAGCACCGGCCGGTCCACCTCCACACCGACCAGCGACCAGGTACCGCACGAGATGTAGGCGAAATCCTCGCCTTCGGCGGGCACTGCCACGACCGCCGAGGCGGTGTCGTGCGAACCCACCGCGGTGACCGGCAGCGGCCGATCGGTGCCCAGCTGCGCGCAAATCTCCGGCGAGACCTCGCCGATCCGGTCTCCCGGCGAGATCAGCGGCGGCAGCAGGCCGTGCTCGACGCCGAGCCGGTCGGTCAGCTGCCGCGACCAGTCGCCGGTGCGCACGTCGAGCAAACCCGTCGTGGAAGCGTTCGTGCGTTCGGCGACCTGCTCCCCGGTGAGCCAGTAGGCGAGCAGGTCCGGGATCAGCAGCATCCGATCCGCCAGCGCCAGGAAACCCGAACGCCGGTCCGCGGCGAGCTGGAACGTGGTGTTGAACGGCAAGTGCTGCAAGCCGTTCAGCTCGTACAACTCCTGCGGAGAAACCAACTCGTGCACGGCATCGACCGCCGCGGCATTGCGGTCGTCCCGGTAGTGGTGCGGCTGGCCGAGCACGCGGCCGCCGCGCAGCAACGCGTAGTCCACTGCCCAGGAATCGATGGCCAGACCGGCCAAACTCGCTTCCCGCAACGCTGTCGCTAGCCCGTCGCACATGTCGCGGTACAGCTCCAGGACGTTCCAGTGCAGCCCGTCGCGGGTGCGCACCGGCCGGTTCGGGAACCGGGAGACGGTGCGCATCCGCAACTCGTCCGGGCCGACGTGGGCGAGCATCACCCGGCCGCTGGTGGCGCCGAGGTCGACCGCGGCCACCGCATCACTCATGCCGCCTCCTCATCAACGCAGGAACGCTGCCGCGACACCTGCGTCGACGGGCACGTGCAAGCCGGTCGTATGGCTGAGATCCCCGCCCAGCAGGGCGAAAACCGCGTTCGCGACGTTCTCCGGCAGCACCTCCCGCTTGAGCAGCGTGCGCTGCGCGTAGAAGGCGCCCAGCTCGTCTTCCGGAACCCCGTAGACCTTCGCCCGCTGCGCACCCCAGCCACCGGCGAAGATCCCGCTGCCGCGCACCACGCCGTCGGGATTGACCCCGTTGACCCGGATCGAGTGCGCGCCGAGTTCGGCGGCCAGCAGCCGGACCTGGTGTGCCTGGTCGGCCTTGGTGGCCGAGTAGGCGATGTTGTTCGGCCCGGCGAAAACGCCGTTCTTCGAGACGATGTAGACGATGTCGCCGCCGAGTTCCTGTTCGACGAGGACTTTCGCGGCCGCCCTGCTGACCAGGAACGAGCCCTTCGCCATCACGTCGTGTTGCAGGTCCCAGTCGGCCGCGGTCGTCTCCAGCAGCGGTTTCGACAGCGACAGCCCCGCGTTGTTGACCACCACGTCGAGTCCGCCGAAAGCCAGCACGGCCGCCTCGACCGCGGCCGCGACGGCGTCCTCGTCGGTCACGTCGGCGGCCACGCCCACGGCCACGTCCGCCGAACCGAGTTCGGCCGCTGCCTCCCGTGCCTTGGCTCGGTCGACGTCGGCGAGCACGACGTTGGCGCCGTCGCGGGCGAGTCGTGCGGCGGTGGCCTTGCCGATG
>NZ_JAFRFW010000385.1:0-11631 GCF_017434145.1 Saccharopolyspora sp.
AGGGCCGCCTGATCGGCGAGCACGGCAGGCTCGGCATCGCCGAGCGCTGATTCGCGGTTCGGGCTCGGCGGCGGTGCGGCCGCCGAGCCCGATTTGGTGCCGCTGTTGCGGGCAAGTGCGCAGCGACGTTGTTGAACCGGCAGTATTTCACCGGTTGAAATAGTTGCTAAGCTCGCCGGCATGGTGACTTGGCAGGGTTCGCCGCAGCAGCGCGCCTGGCGGCCGTACATCGAGGCGAGCCTGCTGCTGGAGACCCGGCTCGACGAAGACCTGCGGGCCGCTGCCGGGATGAGCCTGATGGACTACCACGTGTTGCTGGTGCTCTCGGAGAGTCCGGCGCACCGGTTGCGGATGGGGGAGCTGGCAGCGCGGCTGGTGTTCTCGCCGAGCCGGCTGACGTACCAGGTGAAGGTGCTGGAGCGGCGCGGCTGGGTGCTGCGGCAACCGGCGCCGGAGGACGGGCGGGTCAACAACGCGGTGCTGACCGCGACCGGACTCGAAGCGTTGCGCGCGGCGGATCGCCATCACGTCGCGACGGTGCAGGCGCTGTTCACCGATGATCTCGGCGAGGGCGAGCTGGACGTGCTCGCCGGTGTGTTCAGCCGCCTGCGGTCCCGCCTGCACGGCTCGGGCGGGCAGGCGGACGGCCCGCACTCCTGACCTCCCGCACGACCCGGCTTCGGCGTGGCGTGCGTCTCCCCGGGAATAGTGCCTGCCCGGGCACCGTTCTCCCGATTACTTAAAATCTGAAGGAGACGTGATCGAGATGCAGTTCGGGGTTTTCACGGTCGGCGACGTCACGCCCGACCCGACGACCGGACGCACCCCATCGGAGGCCGAGCGGATCCAGGCGATGGTGACCATCGCGCGCAAGGCCGAAGAGGCCGGGCTGGACGTGTTCGCCACCGGCGAGCACCACAACCCGCCGTTCGTGCCGTCGTCGCCGACGACGCTGCTCGGCTACGTCGCCGGCGCGACCGAGCGGATCACCCTGTCCACCGCCACGACGCTGATCACCACCAACGACCCGGTCAAGATCGCCGAGGACTTCGCGATGCTGCAGCACCTGGCGGGCGGGCGCGTCGACCTGATGCTCGGCCGGGGCAACCAGGGGCCGGTGTATCCGTGGTTCGGCCAGGACATCCGCCAGGGCATTCCGCTGGCGATCGAGAACTACCACCTGTTGCACCGGCTTTGGCACGAGGACGTGGTCGACTGGCAGGGCAAGTTCCGCACCCCGCTGCAGGGCTTCACCGCCACTCCGCGGCCGCTCGACGGGATCGCGCCGTTCGTGTGGCACGGTTCGATCCGCAGCCCGGAGATCGCCGAGCAGGCCGCCTACTACGGTGACGGCTTCTTCCACAACCACATCTTCTGGCCGAAGGAGCACACCCAGCGCATGGTCGAGCTCTACCGGCAGCGCTACGAGCACTACGGCCACGGGCGGGCCGACCAGGCGATCGTCGGGCTCGGCGGACACGTGTTCATGCGGAAGAACTCGCAGGACGCCATCGAGGAGTTCCGGCCCTACTTCAACGATGCGCCGGTCTACGGCGGTGGCCCGTCGCTGGAGCGGTTCATGGACGAAACGCCGCTCACGGTCGGCTCGCCGCAGCAGGTCATCGATCGCACGCTGTCCTTCCGCGACTACGTCGGCGACTACCAGCGCCAGCTGTTCCTGCTCGACCACGCCGGGCTGCCGCTGAAGACCGTGCTGGAACAGCTCGACCTGCTCGGCGAAGAAGTCGTTCCGGTGCTGCGCAAGGAATTCGCCGCCCGCAAACCCGACCACGTGCCCGAGGCACCCACCCACGAGAACCGACTGCAAGCACAACACCAGGATCCGGAAGGGAGTGCGGCATGAGCAACATCCTCGCGATCTCCGCGGGCCTGTCGCAGCCGTCGAGCACCCGGCTGCTGACCGACCGGCTCGCCGCGGCCGCCCGCGGCGAGCTGGGTGCCGAGACGACGGTCGAGGTGGTCGAACTGCGCGAGCACGCGCACGACATCACCGACAACCTGCTCACCGGCTTCCCGAACCAGCGGCTGCGGCCGGTGCTGGAACAGCTCGAAGCCGCCGACGGGCTGATCCTGGTCAGCCCGACGTTCAGCGCCTCCTACAGCGGCCTGTTCAAATCCTTCATGGACCTGGTGGAACCCGAATCGGTGCACGACAAGCCGGTCTTGCTCGGTGCGACCGGCGGCACCGAGCGGCATTCGCTGGTGCTCGAACACGCGCTGCGCCCGCTGCTGGCGTACCTGCGCGCACAGGTCGTGCCCACCGCCGTCTACGCCGCGAGCTCGGACTGGGGCAACGACAGCGACCTCAACCAGCGGATCACCCGCGCCGCGGGCGAGCTCGCTTCAGCCGTGCAACGGCAACCGGCACAGCGCAAGGACGACCCGTTCGCGAATCCGGTGCCGTTCGAACAGCTCCTCCAAGAGACGGCGACGAACTGAAGGAGAACCAATGTCCGAGGAATCCGCTGAAGCCACGGTCGCCCGGTCGACCGATCGGGATCGCTACGAGATCACCAGCGGCGACCGGCTGGCGGGGTTCACCGCCTATGTCGACCGCGGCGGGCAGCGCATCTTCTTCCACACCGAGATCGGCGAGGACTTCGGCGGCCGCGGGCTCGGCAGCGTCCTGATCGGGCGCGCCCTGGCCGACACCCGCGAAGCCGGGCTGCGCATCGTGCCGGTGTGCCCGTTCGTGCAGAAGTACCTCGAACGCCACCACGAGGTCGACGACGTCGTCGACAAGGTCACCCCGGACGCACTCGCCGCGGTGCGCGAACGGAACGGATGAGCCGATGGCCGACCGGATCTTCCTGGACAAGCAGACACCGACGGTGTTCAAGGCGTTGAGCGCGACCGCGGCCGAGGTCCGCGACCGGGCACGTGAACTCGGCCTGGAGCGCATCCTGCTGGAACTGGTCAACATCCGGGCCTCGCAGCTCAACGCCTGCACGTTCTGCCTGGATCGGCACACCCGGCTCGCGCTCGAGGCCGGCGAAACGACCCAGCGCCTGGCCGTGCTCCCGGGTTGGCGCGAGACCGAGTTGTTCACCCCGCGCGAGCGAGCGGCCTTGGAGCTGGCCGAAGCGGTGACCCTGGTGGCCGCGCAGCACCTCGACGATGCCGACTACGAACGAGCACGCACGGTGCTCTCCGACGACGAGGTCTCACTGGTGACCTGGGCGGCCATCACCATCAACGCCTTCAACCGCGTGTCCGTCTTCTCCCGCCACCCGGTCCGGGCCCGGAACGCACCTGATCCGTGAGGTGGCGCCGGGAGCGCGTCCGGGCACCCGGTTGGCAACGAGGCACCCAGCAGCAGTCTTCGAGGAGGCCGACATGGCCGGTGAAACGCCCGTCCGCAGCAATGACCACTTGCTCACTCCGGACAACGCCGCACTCGTGGTGATCGACTACCAGCCCGAGCAGGTCGGCACCGTCGGGTCGCTCGGTCATGACGAACTGATGCTCAACATGACCGCCGTGGCCCGCGCGGCCGATGCCTACCAGCTGCCGGTCGTGCTCAGCACCGTCGGTGTCGAGCTGGGTGCCAACAGCGGCACCATCCCCGAACTGCGCGACGCGCTGCCCGCCACCGAGGAGATCGACCGGACCACGCTCAACTCCTGGGAGGATCCGGATTTCCGTTCCGCGGTGCAAGCGACCGGCCGCAGGAAGATCGTCATGACCGGGTTGTGGACCGAGGTCTGCGTGGCTTTCCCGACGCTGGACATGCTGGGCGAAGGCTACGAGATCTACCCGGTCGCCGATGCCATCGGCGGCGTCAGCCGCGATGCTCACGACAATGCGATGCAGCGGATGTTGCAGGCGGGGGCGCAACCGGTCACGGCGATCTCGCTGGCCGCCGAACTGCAGCGCGATTGGGGCAGGGCGAACGCGGACCACCTGCGCGCCATCCTGCGCTGGTATTTCCCGCAGTTGCAGGAGATCCGCGCCAAGGCGTAGCGCCGTCGAGCAGCCTCGGCCGCACCGGGTTCACCGCACGGGAATCCCAGGACCCAGCGGGATGCCGAGCCAGTACCAGACGGCGAACAGTGCGCTCCAGGCGATGAGGAACGCGGTGGCGATCGGCACGGTGAACGACATCAGCGTGCCGATCCCCGCGTTCTTGCGGTATTGCTGGACGAATCCCAGTGCGAGCACGAAGTAGGGGCTCATCGGCGTCACGGCGTTGGTGACCGAGTCGCCGATCATGAAGGTGGCCATCGCGGATTCGGGCCGGACCCCGAGGTACATCATCATCGGCACCAGGATCGGGGCGAGGATCGCCCACATCGCCGAGCCGCTGGTGACCAGCATGTTGATCAGGGCTACCGCCACGGCGATGGCCAGCAGGATCACCAGGTGCGGCGCGTTCATCGAGTGCAGCAGGTCAGCGCCGTTGACCGCCAGCACGGAGCCGATGCCGGTCCAGGTGAAGTAGGCCAGCAGCTGCGAAGCGGCGAAGAACAGCACGAGCACGGGAGCGATCTTGCTGACGCCCTCGGTCATGATCGGGGGCACCGCGGACATCCGCGGGATGGTGCCCGTCGTGCGGCCGTGGACGAGGCCGAGCAGCGCGAACAGCAGGGCGATGAACACGCTGATGTCGGATATGACAACGGATCGCGTGATGCTGCCGTCCTCGCCGAGCAGCGGTGATCCGGGGATCGCCAGCAGCGCCACGATCGCGGCGACGTAGCCGGTGAACACGACCGCGGTCAGCTTCAGCGCCCGGCGCTCGGCCGGTGCGAGGTGGATGCGCGCGGGGTCGTGCTCGCCTGCCGGCTCATCGGCCGGAGCGGAGAATTCCGCTCGTTTCGCCAGCACGAGCTCGACCACCAGCGTGATGATCGCGGCGAGGAACACCGCGGAGACCGCGGAGAAGAAGTACGCCGCGACGGGCGTGACGTCGTAGCCGGGATCGACCGTCCGCGCGGCCGCAGCGGTCAGGGCGGCTCGGACGGCATCGGAGGGGTTGACCAGCGGGCTGGCGTTGAACCCGGCCGAGACCGCGACGTAGGCGACCAGCACGCCGAGCACGGGGCTGCGTCCCGCCGCGCGGAAGGCGAGCGCGCCGAGCGGGATCATCACGAGGTACGCCGAGTCGCTCATGATGTGCGCGATCATCCCGGTGAACGCGACCGCGAAGGTCACCCAGCGCCCGGGCAGCCGCACGACGGTGCTCCGCAGCAGCGCTTCGAGCAGGCCACTGCGCTCGGCGACGCTGACGCCGAGGATCATCACCAGCACGATCGCCAGCGGCGGGAATTCCGCGAAGTTGTCCATGACGGACTTCGCGGCGAACTCGATCCCGTCCAGCGAGAGCAAGTTCCGCACCGCGACGACCTTGCCGCTCTGCGGGAGGACGACGGAGACGTCGGCCAGCGACAGCACGAGGCTGACCACGGCCAGCACTGCGGCCAGGATCCAGAACAACCAGAACGGGTGCGGCAGCTTGTTGCCCGCTCGTTCGATCGCGCCGATCGCGCGGAAAAGTCCGTTCGTGCCGGTCTTGGGGGCAGTGTTGCGACGTTGCATAGCTGTCCTTGGCGTGACGGCGACCGCGGGCTATTGCTCGCCGAGGCGGGTCGCGTGCTGGTCCACTGTGTACTCCGACCGTTGCCGCCCGGCGAAGCGGGTGGGGCGGAAGGTGCTGAGCAGGTCCTGGTGCCCGCCGGTGACGATCTCGGTGGCGGCGAGGCGCCCGAGCGCGGGCGCGAGCGTGATGCCGCTGTGCGAGACGAGGAAGTAGACCCGCGACTGCGGCGAGGTGCAGCCGGCGATCGTGAATCCGTCCGCGGGCAGTGACCGGAACCCGACCCGCAGGTCGATGTCCGGCGTGCCGCCGCGCTAGGGCAGCAAGTCGGCGAGCCGCTGCGTGATCGTGGCCGCGATCGGTCCGGTGCGGGTCGGCGGGTCGGCCGGATCGACGTCGGCGTTGAGATCGAGCGCCTGCACGACGGCGCCCCCATCGGCCGCCGGGCGCAGGTTGAGCCCCGGTGAGTGGATCACGCAGCGCAGGTCGATCTCGGGGGCGCGGACGTGTCCGAGCAGCCCGACCGCGGGTGATCCGCGGTCGGCGGCAGTCAGCATGGGCAGCTCGATCCCGGCGCCTGCCGCGAGTCGTTCGGTCCAGCGGCCGGATGCCAGGACGACGCGGTCACCGGTGAAGGTCCGCCCGTCGGCCGTGCTGACCGACGCTGCCCGGGCGTTGTCCTCGATCGCCACGACCTCGCCGATGAACAGCTCGGCGCCGTGCCGCTCGGCGTCGGCCAGCAGGTTCGCCACCAGCCGCTCCGGCAGCACGTAGCCCTCGTCGGGGAAGTGCGCGAACGAGGTGGCGGCCGCCGGAATCCGGAGTTCGCCCGCGATCCGGGCCGCTTCGGCTCGCTGAACCCAGCGGGCCGGGTAGTCGAGCGACCGCAGCCGCTCCACGTTGCTCGCGAGCCACCCTTCGCTCGCGGCGTCGGCCCATTGCAGCGCACCGCTGGGGAAGTAGGACTGCGGACCGGGCAGCTGCGCGTCCAGGGCCGCGTGTTCTTCCATGCCGGCGACGTTGAGCCGGTGGTAGGCGGGATCGTGCTTCCGGTTGGCGTTGGTCCAGGCGAACGTGGTCGCGGTGGTTCCGGTGCCCGCTGCCCGCTGGTCCAGCAGCTCGACGTCCGCACCGGCGACGGCCAGGGCCCTGGCGACGCCGGCGCCCAGCACGCCCGCGCCGACCACGATCACCTTCATGCGCGCTTCCTTTCCACATTGGACGGACACGGCTCAGACGGCCGATCCGGGCAGCTCCACGAAGAATTCCGCGGTTCCCGGGCGAACGAGGGTCTTGACCACCTCGATCACGGTCCCGTCCGGAACGCGCAACTCCCTGCGCCGCAGCAGAGTCGGTGTTCCCGGCGTGCTGTCGAGCAGCCGCGCGTCGCGCTCGTCGAGGACGACCGGGTCGAGGTAGAGCCGGACCGTGTCCACCTCGACTCCGCGAGCACGCAGGTGCCCCAGCGTGACGAGTTCTTCGAGCTCCTGGTCCAGCAGGTCGGGTGCGGCCGCGAACTGCACGACGTGCTTCTCGACGGACTGCACGTGTTCCAGCAGATCCAGCTTGCGGCGCACCAGCTCGATCACGGCCGCGTCGGGCTCGGCGCCGGGCAGTGGATGGACCGCGTCGGCAGCCCTGACCACTCGCGCGGACACCACCTCGTGCCTGCCCGGAACGCCTTTCCCGGCGGTCTCGGGCACGACGAAGTTGAGCAGGTTGAACCGGCGCACCGAATCGGCGACGAACGACCCGTGCCGCCGGTGGCGCACCGCCAGGCCCGCTTTGGCCAGGTCGTTGAGCGCTCGCTGGGCGGTGGGGCGACTGACGCCGTATTGCTCGCACAGCTCCTTCTCCGTCGGCAGCCGCGCGCCGGGAGTCAGGTCTCCGGCGTGGATCCGCCCTTCGAGCGCACGCCTGAGCTGCTCGTGCAGCGGCTCTGCCATGGTTTGAACTTACGATCGGTAAAATGACATGTCAAATGACCCGGTAGATGCGCCGCACGCCACCCGCGACCGGTCTCAAGCGCTGCGTCGGCCGGAACGGGCGCGGATCCGCGCACCACTCCTGTCAATCGGAAATGCGCGGAAAACTCCGGAAACACCGGCAACTCCCGATTTCCCGGCTGCGGGCGCTCGTTGCGCGGAGGTCTACGGTCGTCCCCGGGAGTTGCCGCCTGCGCTGCGCCGAATCCCGGCAGCGGCGGGGCGGCCGCCTTCTACGAGCAACGATTCGAATGGGGTTCGTTGGTGCATTGCGTCACGTGTGGCGATCAATTGCCGGCCGATCGCGTCGAGTGGGGATACGAGTACTGCGTGAATCCCGGGTGCGTCGAGGAGAACTTCAAGGGTGTGCGCCTCGTCGAGGTGGCGGTCAACAAGAGCGCCCCGCAAGTCGTGGCCGCCGGTGAGGTCGACGACGCGCTGCGGAAGATGCGCGACGGCGAGTACGCCAAGAAGGACACCTCACTCGGTGCGGCCGGCCATGGCCAGGCGGGGGACCGAGCCCGCAGCGGGAACCGGAGCGTGCGGCGCCGACCGGCGCCCACCAGGACGGCGAAACGCTGGACTCCGCAGCAGGAGAGGATGGTGCAGGTCTTCAACGAAATGGGCCTGCGCCCGCGGGAGATGATCGAGCGGGCTCCGCATCTGCGGCTCACCGAGAAGCTGATCACGGAGATCGTCTGCGCCATCAAGCACTAGCGCGGACCACATCGCGAGGGTCATGCCGCTGATGTGATGCGCCCGCGTGACTCGTGGTGCGGATCCCGTCCCCAACGGGACGACCGGCAGCGGCGTTTCCACGTCCGCGCGCCGGGAAATGCCGGACGGGACGGGAGGCGCGAGATGGCAGGTCAGCAGCAGACGCCGCCGGGACGAGAGGCGCCGATGCGCCCGCGACCCGACCACGGCGAGCACAGCTACACCGGTTCCGGCCGGCTGACGGACCGGGTCGCGTTGATCACCGGCGGGGACAGCGGGATCGGCAAGGCGGTGGCCATAGCCTTCGCGCGGGAAGGCGCCGACGTGCTGCTGTCCTACTTCTCCGAGCACGACGACGCTCGCGCCACCGCTGACCTGGTCGAACAGGCCGGTCGGCGGGCCGTGCTGGCTCCCGGCGACCTGGCCGAACCGGCGCACTGCCGCGAGCTGGTGGACCGCGCGCTGCGCGAGTTCGGCGAGCTGCACGTGCTGGTCAACAACGCCGCCCACCAGATGACCCGGCACCGCTTGGAGGACATCCCGGACGAGGAGTGGGACCGCACCGTCGCGGTGAACCTGGACGCGATGTTCCACCTGTGCAAGGCGGCCGTGCCGCACCTGCGCCGGGGTGCGTCGATCATCAACTCGACGTCGATCAACTCGGACATGCCGCCCTCGACGCTGCTGCCCTACGACGCGACCAAGGCGGCGATCGCGAACTTCAGCGCCGGACTGGCGCGGATGTACGGGGACCGCGGCATCCGGGTGAACAGCGTCGCGCCGGGTCCGATCTGGACACCGCTGATTCCGGCGACGATGCCGCCGGAACAGGTGGAGAACTTCGGGCGGGACGTGCCGCTGGGGCGGGCGGGGCAGCCTGCGGAGTTGGCGCCGGTGTACGTCCTGCTCGCCTCCGACGAATCTAGCTACGTGTCCGGGGCGCGCATCGCGGTCACCGGCGGCAGCCCGATCCTGTGAGGCGGCAGCGCACCCGCTGCGGCTCAGCGCTCCGGTCGGTCAGCCGCGAGCGGTGTTGCGTGTGCAAGACTACCCGTCGGTGCTGCGGCACTTGCCGGTGCGGCCCGGGGCGAGACCATTCTCGTGCCGGGCGGCGCGATCCACAGCTTCGGCTCGCGCACACTCGAAAGCCAGGACAACGCCGTGTCAACCGAATGATCGGCTCGAGCGATCGGTTTCGTCCGTCCCACGTTGCAAAGGGCGCGGAACCGGCTCAGCCGGAGTCGGCCGGGTCCGGGTCGAGCAGCGAGCGCACTCGATGGCTGAGCAGGACCTCGTGCGGCGCGCGTTCGAGTTCGGCGGCTTCGACCGGAACGCCTTGACGCCGGGCGATCTCGCGCAGGTAGGCCCAGTGAGCTGCTTCCTCCTGCTCGTGCGAGAAACCATCACGTGGCTCGTCGGGTCCGACCACTGCGCGTGCCGTCCTGCGCACCTCGGTTGCCGAAGTCGTGTCCCAGCCGCCGGACGACGCCCATCCCCGGTCGTCCAGGAGCACCACCCGTCGTCCGTCCACGAGTTCTGCCTCGTGCAGCAACGAAACGGCGAATCCTCCGGGCCTTTCTGCCGCGTCCACCTCAACGGACGTCACTAGACGCGCCACAGTGGACATTTGCGCTCCATGCTCATCCGATGTCATCGCGAGTGTCCCGCGTTGAGGCGTGACTCCATCGCACCCGCGAAGCGGGTCATGGCCGCGAGGACTTCCTCGCGTTCGGACCCGAGCTCGGCGAGCACTTCCGCATGGGCTTCGAGTTCCCTGGGGAACAGGGCGTCGATGGTGTCCGCGGCTTCCGCGGTGATGCTCACGAGCGTGGCCCGCCTGTCGGCGGGTTTGGCGGAGCGCGTGATGAGGCCGCGTTTGTCGAGTTTGGCCAGGGTTTTGCTGACGCCCGCTCGGGACATGCCGAGTTGCGCGGCGAGATGGGCCGCGGTCACGGGCTGGTCGAGGTGGCGCAGCGGAACGAGCAGCCGGACCTCGGCCGGTGTGACGGTCGCGCCGTCGTAGACGTGCTCGACGGCGCGGTCGAGCGCGGCGTTGATGCGGTTGACCAGGGCTACGACCTCCATCGGAGACGTGTCCAGGCCGGGATTGCGCTCGGCCCACAGTTCCTGGGTGCGCGCTTGGAGAGGAAGCACGGCATGACTTTCGTTAACCGGTGAACTACTTGTTACGGTAGTTCAGGGTACTGATCCTGCGAGGTGGGCGTCGCGCCCGGTGGGTGGCGACGCGAGGTGGTGGCCGCGTGCGCGCGGACGAGCTGTGGAGCAAAAGCTTGCTGGACAACGATGTTGTGGTGGTCGGCGGCGGTGCCGCCGGGCTGTCCGCTGCGGTGCTGCTGGGTCGATCGCGTCGGCGGGTTGTCGTCGTCGATGCCGGCGAGCCGCGCAACGCCCCTGCCGGGCACATGCACGGATTCCTGTCCCGGGACGGGATGCAACCGGCGGAGCTGCTGAAGATCGGCCGGGACGAGGTCGTGCGCTACGGCGGCGAGATCCGCGCCGGTCGGGTGGACGGTCTCGAACGGATCGATGAACGCGGGTTCGCGGTGCGGCTCACCGACGGGGGAGAGCTGACCGCGCGGGCGCTGCTGGTGGCCACCGGCCTGCGCGACGAACTCCCCGCGATTCCCGGACTTCGCGAGCAGTGGGCCAGGACGGTGCTGCATTGCCCGTACTGCCACGGCTTCGAGGTGCGCGACGCCCCGCTGGCCGTCATCGGTGGTGACAACCGGGCGTTCACCCTGCACCAGGCGCAGCTGATCCGGCAGTGGTCGGACGATGTCGTGTTCTTCCCGCACCGGATCGTCCTGGACGACGACGAGCGCGAGCGGCTCACGGCGCGCGGTGTCCGCATCGTCGACGGCGATGTGGCGCGGATCGTGGCCGACGGCAGTGGTGTGTCCAGTGTGGAACTCGCCGATGGTTCGGTGGTGCCGCGCACCGCGGTGTTCGTCGGGCCTTCTTTCCGTCCGTGCGACGAGTTGTTGACCGCGCTGGGATGCGAGGTCGGTGACAACGGTTGGGTCCGCGTCGATTCTTCCGGCCGCACCAGCGTTTCCGGCGTGTGGGCGGCGGGCAACGTCGTCGACAGCCCGGCTCAGGTGATCAACGCTGCCGGCGCGGGAGCACAAGCCGCCGTCGCGCTCAACCACCACCTGCTGGCCGCCGACGTCGATCACGCCGTCGCGCAGCATCGTGCTTCCGGTGGGCGAGTGGGGTCGTCCTAAAAGGACGTAACGATGCTTCGCGGTGGGAGCGTCCTTGCGGTCATTCGGTGATCGCGGCGCTGGATCCGGCCGCAGTGGTCACTCGCCCGAGGAAGCCGCGGATGTATCCGGCGACGGTGTCGAGGTC
>NZ_JAFRFW010000386.1:0-2320 GCF_017434145.1 Saccharopolyspora sp.
CGCGGCGGGCTTTCCGGCCAGCGACGCGAGCAGCTGCGTGCACCACTCCAGCAGCGCAACGTCGCGCAACGGCGGTGCGCCGATCCGCCCGCCCGCGGCACCCTCGGTCGGACGCGGCACCGACACCGTGCGCACCGCCGCCTTGTACACCGCCTTCGGGTACAGCCGCTTGAGCCGCATCTGCTGCGAGTCCGCCAGCTCCATCGGCGCCACCCGCAGCGACGAGCCCTGCAAGGTCACCTCGGTGACCCCGTACTCGCGGCAGACCTGGCGGAACCGCGCGACCTTCAGCAACCGTTCCACCGGCTCCGGCAGCTGCCCGTAGCGGTCGCCGAGCTCGGCGCGCACCGCGTCCAGCGACTCCTGATCCACGGCCGCGGCGATCTTGCGGTACGCCTCCAGCCGCAACCGCTCCCCCGGCACGTAGTCGTGCGGGATGTGCGCGTCCACCGGCAGGTCCACCCGGACCTCGGACAGCTCCTCGTCGGCCGAACCGGGTTCCGCGCCCGCGTGCTGCTTGAACGCCTCCACGGCCTCCCCGACCAGCCGCACGTACAGGTCGAACCCGACGCCCGCGATGTGCCCGGACTGCTCGGCGCCGAGGATGTTGCCCGCGCCGCGGATCTCCAGGTCCTTCATCGCCACCGCCATGCCCGCGCCCAGCTCGGAGTTCTGCGCGATCGTGGCGAGCCGGTCGTGCGCGGTGTCGGTGAGCGGCTTCTCGCCCGGGTACAGGAAGTACGCGTACCCGCGCTCGCGCGCCCGCCCGACGCGCCCGCGCAGCTGGTGCAGCTGGGACAGCCCGAGCATGTCCGAGCGCTCCACGATCAGCGTGTTCGCGTTCGAGATGTCCAGCCCGGTCTCGACGATCGTGGTGCACACCAGCACGTCGTGCTCGCGCTCCCAGAACCCCTGGATGATCTTCTCCAGCCGGTCCTCGTTCATCTGCCCGTGCGCGGTGACGATCCGCGCCTCCGGCACGAGCTCGCGCAGGTGCCGGGCCGCCTTCTCGATCGTCGACACCCGGTTGTGCACGAAGAACACCTGGCCGTCGCGCAGCAGCTCGCGGCGGATCGCGGCGGCGACCTGCTTCTCGTCGTAGGCGCCGACGTAGGTCAGCACCGGGTGCCGCTCCTCCGGCGGAGTCAGGATCGTGGACATCTCGCGGATCCCGGCCATGCTCATCTCCAGCGTCCGCGGGATCGGCGTCGCCGACATCGTCAGCACGTCCACGTGCGTGCGCAGCGCCTTGATGTGCTCCTTGTGCTCGACGCCGAAGCGCTGCTCCTCGTCCACGATCACCAGGCCGAGGTCCTTGTAGCGCACGCCGGTCTGCAGCAGCCGGTGCGTGCCGATCACGATGTCCACCGAGCCGTCCGCGAGGCCCGCGGTGGTCTGCTCCGACTCCCGCGCATCGGTGAACCTGGACATCCCCTTGATGGTCACCGGGAAGGAACGCATCCGGTCGGTGAAGGTGTTCAGGTGCTGCTGGGCCAGCAGCGTCGTCGGCACCAGCACCGCGACCTGCTTGCCGTCCTGCACCGCCTTGAACGCCGCGCGCACCGCGATCTCGGTCTTGCCGTAGCCGACGTCGCCGCAGACCACCCGGTCCATCGGCACCGCGCGCTCCATGTCGGACTTGGCCTCGTCGATCGCGGCGAGCTGGTCGCCGGTCTCGGTGTAGGGGAAGGCGTCCTCCAGCTCGCGCTGCCACGGGGAGTCCGCGCCGAAGGCGTGCCCGGTCGAGGACTGGCGGGCGGCGTAGAGCTGCACCAGCTCCGCGGCGATCTCCTTGACCGCCTTGCGCGCCTTGGCCTTGGTGTTCTTCCAGTCCGAGCCGCCGAGCTTGTTCAGCGTCGGCAGCTCACCGCCCACGTAGCGGGAGACCTCGTCGAGCTGGTCGGTGGGCACGAACAGCTTGTCGCCCGGCTGGCCGCGCTTGCTGGAGGCGTACTCCAGCACCAGGTACTCGCGGGTCGCACCGCCGACAGTTCGCTGCACCATCTCGACGTACTTGCCGATGCCGTGCTGCTCGTGCACCACGAAATCGCCCTGCTTGAGCGCCAGCGGATCCACGGCGTTGCGCCGCTTGGACGGCATCCGCCGCATGTCCTTGGTCGAGGTGCCGCCGCGGCCGCCGGTCAGGTCGGCTTCGGTGAGCACCACCAGGCCCGCGTCCGGAGCCGCGAAACCGTCCTCCAGGCCGCCGCGGACCACGGTGATCACACCGGGCTGCGGCGCCTCGACCAGGCCCTCCTTGGCGGGCTGCACCGGCAGTTCGGCCTCGCGGAACTGCTGCACCGCCCGCTGCGCCGTGCCC
>NZ_JAFRFW010000387.1:0-3710 GCF_017434145.1 Saccharopolyspora sp.
CTGCGCTGGTCCGACGAGCTCTCGCCCGCACCGCCGAAACCCGGCCGCGGGCCGATCGCGCTGCGCGTGCACCTCGGCGGTCCCGGCGTCGACCTGACCGAGGCCGGGACGCAGAAGAAGCTCGCGGTCTGGGTGGTGGCCGATCCGGCGGAGGTGCCCGGTGTGGCCCGCCTGGGCCCGGACGCGCTGGCGGTGACCGCCGATGAGTTCGCCGGCCTGCTGCGCGGCCGATCGGAACGGGTGAAGACGCTGCTGACCGACCAGTCCGCGCTGGCCGGGATCGGCAACGCCTACTCCGACGAGGTCCTGCACCGCGCGCGGCTGTCCCCGTTCGCGACCGCGGGCAAGCTCGCGGAGGAGTCGGTGGCCCGGCTGCACGAAGCGATGCGCGAGGTGCTCGGGGACGCGGTGCAACGCTCGCTGCAACAGGACGCAGCGCGGATGAAGGCGGAGAAGCGCTCCGGGCTGCGGGTGCACGGGCGGACCGGGTTGCCGTGCCCGGTCTGCGGGGACGCGGTCGGCGAGGTGTCGTTCGCGGATCGCTCGTTCCAGTACTGCCCGACCTGTCAGACCGGCGGCAAGCGGCTCGCGGACCGGAGGATGTCGAAGCTGCTGAAGTGACTTCCGGGGGAGCCGGGCGCCCGCCGATTGCAGCTCTGATGCAACCCATGCGATGTCATGCAAACCTGTGCCGTTCGGCGGTGCGGGTTGCGCCATGCGGCCCGCTCATCGACCGCTCACCGAGGGGTTGTGCACACTGAGCGTAGCGTTCTTGATTCCTTGCGTACCGACATCGAATACTGGTGCGGTGCAGGGGTTGTTGACCGAGCGGACCGTGCTCACGGCGCTCGCCGCGCTCGCCGTGCTCGGCATGTTCGTGCTGTTGTGCCGATCGCGCCGGGTCAGTACCTCGGTGGAAGACGCCATGCTGGCGGCGTTGCATCGTGTCACCAGCGCTGCGCCGCACCTGCGGTCGGGCATGACGCAGGATTCGGCGGACCGCACGGCGCCGCACCTGCGGGAGCTGCTGGCGTGCGTGGCGGTCGGCGTCGTCGATGCCGACGGCACGCTGCTGAGCTGGGACGGCGAAGCGAACCAGCACTACGCGGACATGCGCGGCAAGATCGAGGCGGTGCTGCGCACCGGCAAGCGCGAGTACGTCGACCACACCGACCTGCTCTGCGACGAGCGCCCGTGCCTGATGCGGCACGGCGTCGTGGTCCCGCTGGAGGTCTCCGAGGAGATCAAGGGCGCGCTGGTGATCATCAGCGACGGCGACCGGCGGCGGCTGCTGCGCGCGGCGGGCGAGGTCGCGCACCACGTGTCCACCCAGCTGGAACTGGCGCACCTGCAGGAGTCCAAGGAGAAGCTGGCGCGGGCCGAGGTGCGGGCGCTGCGCGCGCAGATCTCCCCGCACTTCATCTACAACGCGCTGAACACCATCTCCTCGCAGATCCGCAACGACCCGGAGCAGGCCCGCGACCTGCTGATGGAGTTCGCCGACTTCACCCGCTACTCGTTCCGCTCCTCCGGGCTCTACACCACGCTGGCCGACGAGATCCGCAACATCGACCGCTACCTGACCCTGGAGCGCGCCCGGTTCGGCCCGGACCGGCTGAAGGTGCAGCTCAAGATCGCGCCCGAGGTGCTTCCGGTGGTGGTGCCGTTCCTGGCGCTGCAACCGCTGGTGGAGAACGCGGTGCGGCACGGGCTGGCCACCAAGCCCGGTGGCGGCACCGTCTCGGTGGTCGCCGAGGACCGCGGCTCGGAGGCGCTGATCAGCGTGGACGACGACGGCATCGGGATGGATCCGGAACGGCTGGACGAGGAGCTGGCCAACGCGCACCTCAGCGGCGCGCACGTGGGCCTCGGCAACATCAACAACCGGATGCGGGCGACCTTCGGCGACGACTACGGCCTGGTGGTGGAGACCGAGCAGGGCGAGGGCATGAAGGTGATCATGCGGGTGCCGAAGTTCGCGCCCGGAGTGCTGCCGCTACCAGCCACGTCCCTGGACGAACCCGCGTCGGGGGCCGCCGCGCAGTCGAGCCGGTAGCGTCGAAGCATGAACGACAAAGCGCCGCAGAAGTTCACCGACGTGCTGACCGGCAAGCTGTCCTCGAAGCTGCCGCCCAAGCTGGCCGAGCGCGCCGAACGCGGGCCGGTGGTCGCCACGGTCAAGCTGCACGGCGCGATCACCGCGAACCCCTCGCCGGTAAACCGCGGCACGATCTCGCTGCAGGCCGTGGACTCCGCGCTGACCAAGGCGTTCGGCCACGACCGGCTCGCCGCGGTGGCGCTGACGATCAACTCGCCGGGCGGTGCGGCGACGCAGTCCGCGCTGGTCGCCGACCGGATCCGCGGCCTGGCCGAGGAGAAGAAGGTGCCGGTGCTGGCGTTCTGCGAGGACGTCGCCGCTTCCGGCGGGTACTGGCTGGCCTGCGCGGCCGACGAGATCTACGCGCACAGCACTTCGATGGTCGGGTCGGTCGGCGTGGTCAGCGCGACGTTCGGGTTGAACGGCCTGCTGGACCGCATCGGAGTGGAGCGCCGGGTCTACACCGCCGGGCAGAACAAGGTGCGGCTGGACCCGTTCAGCCCCGAGAAGGACGACGACGTGCAGTGGCTGCGCGGCTTGCAGACCGAGCTGCACGAGCAGTTCGCCGACTGGGTGCGCTCCCGGCGCGGGAAGAAGCTCTCCGAGACCGAGGAGCTGTTCACCGGCGAGGTGTGGACCGGCAAGCGCGCGCAGCAGCTCGGTCTGGTCGACGGTGTCGGCACCTTGCGCGGGATCGTCAAGGAGCGGTTCCCGGAGGCGCACATCGTCGGAGTCGAACCGCGCAAGCCGCTGCTGGCTCGGTTGAGCGAGCGCGGATCGGCCGCCGGGCTCGGCGCGGGCGGTTCGGCGTCGTCGCTGCTGGACGCGTTGGAGCAGCGCGCGCTGTGGTCGCGTTTCGGGTTGTGATCGGCTTCGGCGGGCGTGCGTGGTGCGCCGCGCCGTCCGCCTTCTGCCACCCCGCCGTTCACATGCCGGGCCGAACACCGTAAGTTGATGTCACGGCGTGACACACCTCACTCGCGGGCACGGCCCGGTGTGCCCTGTGTCGCTGGGCCGGGTGATGTCAGGATGATCTGCGCAGCGCGCCCGACATGTCACCGTCCGGCGGCACCGCAGGTGCGGGCAGCCGGTCCGCGCCCGGCGCGTGTGACAGCGCTGTCGCGGTGCTCGACGCCGAGCGGACCCGAAGTCGTGGACAGTGCGCCCCCGGCGCGGCAGGATGTGGCGTTACAGTGAGTATTCAACCGGACGTGAGCGGTCGACCCGGCGACTCGGGGCTCGTCGTGCTGGCGGTGGACGACGAGATGGCCGGGCTGGACGAGATGGATTTCCTGCTCCGGAACAACCCGCGGGTCGCGCAGGTGCTCACCGCTTTCGACGCAGCCGACGCGCTGCGGCTGCTGCGCAGCGACGACCAGGTGCGCGCCAAGGACGGCGACGAGTCCGTGGTGGACGCGGTGTTCGCCGACGTGTCCATGCCGGGGCTGAGCGGCATGGAGCTCGCGCGGGTGCTCAACGCTTTCAAGCAGCCCCCGTCGCTGGTGTTCATCACCGGCCACGAGGAGAACGCGCTGGAAGCCTTCGAGGTCGGCGCGCTGGACTACATCATGAAGCCCGCCGACGCCGACCGGGTGGACCGCGCGCTGCGCAC
>NZ_JAFRFW010000388.1:0-1583 GCF_017434145.1 Saccharopolyspora sp.
CTGCCCGCGAGGTCTGCGGCGACCGCTTCGGTGGGCACGATCAGCGCGTCGGCTTGCGCGGCGGCGCGGCGCACCGCGCGGCGATGCCAGCGGACACCGCGCGGGGTCAGCGTCTCGGGGTGGGTCCAGGGAACGGTGTCGTGCACGGTGACCACGAGTCCGCGGCCGCGCCTGCGCGGCGGGGCGAGCGGGGTCATCGCGTGGACCGAGTCGCCGCCGGGCCACCACGGCAAACCGCGCTCCCAGCCTCCGATCAACGCTTTTCGGGGCAGTGGCAGGACTTTCGGGCCGTGCACGCCGTCGACCGCGGCGCTGCCGGGGTGTGCTGTGCGGCTGACCGCGGAGGTCACTTCCCAGTCGTCCGGGGCCGTGGCGGCGAGGGCGCGCAGCAGTTCTCGCGTGTAGCGGCCGGTTCCGCCGGGCACGGGAGCGAGCAGTTGCTCGGCGATCACCAGCAGCTCGGGCACGCGGTCACCCTAGTCCGCAGTGGTTCGATCTTCTTGCCGGGACCAGCGGCGATGGTGCCGAACCGGGAGATCGCGCTTCCGCCGGGTTAGGCTCCGCCGGGTGGGAACCCTGCGCAGCACCGTCGTGGTCGTCACGTGGCGCGGGCGGGCGCACGTGGCGGACTGCCTGGACGCGGTGGCCGCCCAGGACCGTCCACATCGGATTCTGGTGGTGGACAACGCGTCGGCCGACGGGACCGCGGAATTGCTGGCGCGGCACCCGTCGCGGCCGGAAGTGCTGCGGATGTCCCGGAATCGCGGGTACGCGGGAGGTATCGCTGCCGCGTTGGCGCAGGTGAGCACGCCGTTCGTCGCGTGGCTCAACGACGATGCGGTTCCCGAGCCCGGTTGGCTCGCGGCGCTGGAGGACGCGCTGGACGCGGATTCCGGAGCGTGGGCTGCCGCCTCGGTGCTGCGGGCGCCGGACGGTGCGGTGCAGTCGGTCGGGGTGCGGCTCACTGCGGATGGGCACGGGGCGGATCTCGCCGAGGTGACCGGCGGGAGAGTCCGCGGGGCCCATCGATGCGACGCGGCGCGAGACCGCTCGGGGGCTGCTCGAACCGGCACGGCCGAGACCGGCGAGAAAGGAATCCTCGAAGCTGGCGCGGGCGGACCCGGCGAAACCGGGCTCGGCGCATCCGCTTCCGAGCTGGGTGAGACCGGTTCCGGCGCAGCGTTCGAGGTGTTCGGGTTCTGCGGTGGTGCGGCGCTGCTCCGGACCGAGCGAGTTCGGGCGGTGGGCGGCGTCCCGGCGAACTTCTTCTGCTACTACGAGGACACCGACACGTCGTGGCGGCTCCGCCTCGCCGGAGGCCGCGTCGTGTCGGTTCCCGCAGCCCGCGTCACGCACCTGCACGGCGCCAGCTCTCGCCTCGGCTCGCCGCGGTTCCACCGCTGGAACGAGCTCAACCGCCTGCGCACGCTGCTGCGCTGCGCTCCCGCCCCGATCGCGACCCGCGAACTTCTCCGCTTCGCGGCCGTGACCTGCGCGCTCCCGCTCCGCTCCGCGTCGCACCGGCTCAGCCGCGCCGGCCTCCGCGCGCTACCCGCGCGCTCCCGCGCGCGCCGCGCTCCGCC
>NZ_JAFRFW010000389.1:0-3151 GCF_017434145.1 Saccharopolyspora sp.
GACCATCGCCTGGTCCGCGTCGGCGTGTTCGGGACGCAGCTTGCTGCGCGGCCGGCTGTTGCGCCGTCCGGGGCGTACCCGCACATCGGATTCGTCCAGGTCCCGCCAGCCGCGCCGTGCCATCAGGACACCGGCTCCAGCATCGTCGTCCACATGCCGGGAAAGTCGGGGATGGTCTTCGCGGTGGTGGCGATGTCTTCCACGGCGATGCCGGGCACCCGCAGGCCGAGGATGGCCCCGGCGGTGGCCATCCGGTGGTCGGCGTAGGAGTGCCAGGTACCGCCGTGCAGCGCGCGCGGGCGGATCCGCAGCCCGTCGGCGGTCTGCTCGACGTCGCCGCCGACCGCGTTGATCTCGTGCTGCAGCGCGGCGAGCCGATCGGTCTCGTGCCCGCGCAGGTGCGCGATGCCGCGCAGCGTGGAGGGTCCGTTCGCCAGCGCGGCCAGGGCGGCGACGGTGGGCGTGAGTTCGCCGACCTCGTGCAGGTCGATGTCCACGGGCGCCAGCTCGTCCGGGCCGGTGACGGTAAGCCCCGATTCGTCCAGCTCGTTCTGCGCGCCCATCTCGGTGAGGATTCCGCGGATCGCGTCCCCGGCCTGCGTGGTCGCCCGCGGCCATCCCGGCACGGTGATCCGACCGGCCGTCGCTGCTGCCGCGGCGAGGAACGGGGTGGCGTTGGACAGGTCCGGTTCGATCTCCGCGTCCAGCGCGCGGACCGGTCCGGGGGCGACGTACCAGGAATTCGGCTGCTCGTCGTCGACTTCGACACCGCGTTCGCGCAGCATCGCCACGGTCATGTCGATGTGCGGCAGCGACGGAACCGGAGCGCCTTCGTGCACGACGGTCACACCTTGTTCGTACCGCGCGGCGGACAGCAGCAGACCGGAGACGAACTGGGAGGACGCGGACGCGTCGATGGTGACCCGCCCGCCGGGAAGTTTGCCGGTCCCGTGCACGTCGAACGGCAGCGCACTGCCGCTGACCTCGGCGCCCAGCGCCCGCAGCGCGTCCAGCACGGTGTCCAGCGGACGTTCCCGGGCGCGGGGATCGCCGTCGAAGGAGATCCGGCCTTCGGCGAGGGCGGCGACCGGCGGTACGAAGCGCATGACGGTGCCGGCGAGCCCGCAGTCCACGGTCGCCGGTCCGCGCAGCTCAACGGGTTCGACCAGCCAGGAACCGTCCGCGCCGTCCCGGACGTCCGCGCCGAGCGCGCGCAGCGCCGCGGCCATCAGCTCGGTGTCGCGGCTGCGCAGCGGGTTGCGCACGGTGCAGCGACCGGTGGCCAGCGCCGCGAGCACCAACGCGCGGTTGGTGATCGACTTCGAGCCCGGGACGGGCACGGTCGCTCGCACGGGATGCTCGGCGACCGGGGCTGGCCAGTGCTGCGTCATGTCCCAATGATCCCGCATTCGCCCACGTCGAACCGGTCGGGGCGGGCTCGGGAGTTCGACGCTGTCGGTGGCTGCTGCAACTATGGGTGCACAGACGCCAGTAGAGGAGGTGGCCAGGGCATGTGCGGCAGGTACGCCTCCACGAAGGACCCGGCTGCGCTGGCTGCGGAGTTCGCGGCCACCGATGCCACCGGCCGCGCCGGGCACGCGGCCGACTACAACGTCGCACCGACCAAGGACGTCCCCACCGTGGTGCAACGGCACCCGCGCGACTCCGCGGGCGAACCCGACCAGTGGCGCACCGAGCGCAGCCTGCGGCTGATGCGCTGGGGCCTGGTGCCGAAGTGGGCGAAGGACCCGAAGATCGGCAACCGGATGATCAACGCGAAGGCCGAGACGGTGACCGGCAAACCGGCGTTCCGCTCGGCCGTCCGGTCCCGGCGCTGCCTGCTGCCCGCCGACGGCTGGTACGAGTGGCGCCGCGACGCCGACGGCAAGCAGCCGTTCTTCATGACCTGCCCGGACGGTTCCAGCCTGGCGCTGGCCGGGATCTGGGAGACCTGGCGCGATCCGGCGGCGGCGGACGCTGCGCCGCTGGTGACCTGCTCGGTGCTGACGACCAGCGCGATCGGCCCGCTTGCCGAGGTGCACGAGCGGATGCCGCTGGTGCTGCCGAACGCGTCCTGGGAGAGCTGGCTGGATCCGGACCGCGCCGATGTGGACGAGCTGCTCGCGCCGTCCCGCGAGGTGGTGGACGCCCTCGAACTGCGCCCGGTGTCGCCTGCGGTGAACAACGTGCGCAACAACGGCGCGGAACTGCTGGCCCCGGTGGCCGATCCCGTTGACCCGGTAGCGTTGGATCATGCGCGGGACTCGGGGTGATGGCTGATGTGCGGGCGATACGCGGTCCAGCAGGATCCCGCTGCGCTGGCCGGTGAGTTCGAGGCGGTCGATCGCGCCGAGGGGTTGCTCGGTCCGGACTACAACGTCACGCCGACCAAGACCGTGCCGATCGTCGTCGAGCGCGCGACCGGCTCCGGCCCCGAGCGCAGCCTCCGTCCGGTGCGGTGGGGCCTGGTCCCCACCTGGGCGCAAGATCCCGACAGCGGTCCGCCGATGATCAACGCCCGGGCGGAGACGATCACCACCAAGCCCGCCTACGCGGAGTCCGCCGCGCGGCGCCGCTGCCTGATGCCCGCGACCGGCTGGTACGAGTGGCAACCCGGCGAACGGCGCAAGCAGCCGTACCTGTGTTCCCGGGGCGACGGGACGAGCCTTGCGATGGCGGCGGTGTTCTCCGCGTGGTGGTCGCCGGACAACACCACACCGCTGGTTACCTGCGCCGTCGTCACCACCGCCGCTGTTGGTGAGTTCGCCGCGGTGCACCACCGGATGCCGCTGGTGCTGCCCCGGCAGAAGTGGGCGCAGTGGCTCGACCAGACCCGCACGGACGTCGACGAGCTGCTCGCACCGGACGTCCGAGCGCTCGACGAGCTCGAACTCACCGCGGTCTCCAGCGAGGTGAACAACATGCGCAATAACCACCCCGCGCTGCTCGAGCCCGCGGAGCCGGCGCCGGAACCCGCCCAGCAGGGTGCGCTGTTCGAGTCATGACGACCGCCGAGCTGAACACCCCGCACGGCCCGGCGCGGGCGGAGCTGCACTGCGCCGAGGAAGGCCGCGCTGCGCTGCTGCTCGGGCACGGCGCGGGCGGTGGCATAGCAGCACCGGACCTGGTCGCGCTCACGCGTACCGCCACC
>NZ_JAFRFW010000390.1:0-3865 GCF_017434145.1 Saccharopolyspora sp.
CGCGAGCGCCGCGGACTCCGCGCAGGCGGGCACGTTGCTGTCCACTTTGGAGCGCAAGGCGGGCCGGGTCCTGTTCAACGGCTGGCCGACCGGCGTCGAGGTCGGGCACGCCATGGTGCACGGCGGACCGTACCCGTCCACTTCGGACTCACGGACGACCTCGGTCGGCACGCTGGCGATCGATCGCTTCCTGCGTCCGGTGTCCTATCAGGACGTTCCGCCGGAGCTGCTGCCCGGCGTGCTCACCGACGGCAACCCGCAGGGCGTCTGGCGCCGGGTCGACGGCGAGCTCGGCAAGCACTGAGGGCTGCTCCGGCAAGACCCGCGGTGGCGGACCCGCAGCGGCTCCCCACCGCGCGCCGGTCACGGGCGAAGAGCTTCGTCGAAGTCCCGCTGGGCTCAACCGCCACATGCACATCGGTGCGCCCCGGGGAACACATCTTTCGGCGCCGGGAATTCCCCGGCCCGCTGATGACGTTGACCGGGACAGGCGGTTGAGTGCACAGCGGCCTGACGTCAGATTTTGGCGGCGTTCGCCGTCGCCGGAAAGCACGTTAGGAGGTCGCAATGGCCTCGCGAACCCATCCCGCCGACCCGCAGCTGGCCCCGACGCTGAGCTTGGAATCGCAGCTGGCCTGCGGCGTCTGCGGTCACCACGCGCTGACCGAGTCCGCCGACCACGACCGCGCCGACGATCCCCGCGACCGCTTGATCTGCCAGATCTGCGGCGCGCATCGGCTGGTGTGACGCGCGGGCGTGACGTGCTGGGATGAGTTCAATTGCTCTGCGGCCGGGAGGCGCCGCCCGGGTTCTCGTGCTCGGCCACGACCCAGGCGGCGACCTCGGTCAGCTTGATGTTGGACTGCTGCGAAGCCCGCACTAGCAGGTCGAACGCCTGTTGCGCGGTGAGATCGTGCTGGCACATCAGCAACCCCTTGGCTTGACCGATGTTGTCCCGGGAGGTCATCGCCTCGCTGAGCTGCCGGTAATACCGTGCGCCGGACAGAGCTAGCGCCGCGTGCGCGGCAAAAATCTCACCGATGGTCTTAACCTCTTCGCCGAACCGCACTTCGTGGCCGCCGTAGAGGTTCAACGCGCCGAGCGTGTCATCCTGGACGAACAGCCGAAACGAGATCAGGCTGCCGACCCCGAGCTCACTGGCACGAGCGGCGAACCAAGGCCAGCGCGTTTCGCCGTTCATGTCGTCGACCACGACGGTTTCGTGCTGCCAGATGGCATCCAGGCACGGCCCCTCGCCCAGCTCCTGCTGCGCCTCGTCGCACTTGCGCACCACTTCGTCGGTCGGCACTCGCGCGTGCACCTGCCGACGGTGCACCTGCGTGATCCCACCGGCCCACACCCCCGGCACGGTGTTGACCGCGGTCTGCACGACAGCGCCCAGCGTCTCCTCCTCGTTCGTCTCCGCTTCCAGATTCCGGGCCAGCGTGCTCATCACTCTTGCGAGTTCGTGGCGCTGACCCATGGCCCGGCTCCTTCGCATATGGCGGCCGCGCGAGCACGTAGTGCTGAACCCGCACGACCTTGGCCGAGCCGGCATCCGGATGCGCAACTCGACCCAACCGACGGATGCCCACAACACTCTCGGTCAATACCTACGGACGCAACAGTTGGAGACCACTCCGCGTAGTCGATGTTGACCGCTAATCGCGACTCCGGGCGAGGGAGCGAGCACGCTGCGCTATCAGAGAGTCAGGAGGTCAGGTCGCGGATGCGGGGCGCGACCTGCTCGGTGAAGGTCCGCAGGAACCGCGACTGGTCCGAGCCCGGCGCGTGGAACACCAGGTGGTCGAAACCGGCATCCAGGTACGCCTTGATCTGGGTCAGCGCGTCCTCCGGGTCGGAGGCCACGATCCACCGGCTCGCCACCTGCTCGATCGGCAGCTCGTTGCCCGCGCGCTCCATCTCCGCCGGATCGTCCAGGCTGTGCTTGACCTCGGCGGGCAGCGCCAGCGGCGCCCAGAACCGGGTGTTGTGCAGCGCGGTCTCCGGGTCCGGGTCGAACGAGAGCTTGATCTCGATCATCTTGTCCAGCGCCGCGGAGTCGCGGCCGCTCTTGGCCGCCCCCTCGGAGACCGCGGGCAGCAGCTTGTCGGTGTAGAGGTCCATGCCCTTGCCGCTGGTGCAGATGAACCCGTCGCCGACGCGGCCGGCGTACTTCGCCACCATCGGCCCGCCCGCGGCCACGTAGATCGGCACTCCGCCGTCCGGCGCGTCGTAGATGGTGGCGTTCGCGGTGCGGTAGTACTCGCCTTCGTAGCTGACCCGCTCCGAGTTCCACAGCGTCCGGATCAGCTCGACCGATTCCTTGAGCCTGCGGAAGCGTTCCCTGAACTCCGGCCATTCGCGGGCGGTGACGGCGGTCTCGTTGAGCGCCTCGCCGGTGCCGATGCCGAGCATCACCCGGCCCGGGTAGAGGCTGCCGAGCGTGCCGAACGCCTGCGCCACCACCGCGGGCTCGTAGCGGAACGTCGGGGTGAGCACGCTGGTGCCCATTTGGATGCGGGAAGTGCGCTCGCCGACCGCGCTCATCCAGGACATCGCGAACGGCGCGTGACCCTGGTTGTGCCGCCACGGCTGGAAGTGGTCGCTGACCATGACGCTGTCCAGGCCGCGCTGCTCGGCCTCGACGGCGAACTCGACGAGGTCGCGCGGCCCGAACTGCTCGGCGGACGCCTTGTACCCGATCTTGATGCTCATGTCTGGTTCGCTTACCTCACCCATCAAACGGTCGCTGGGACGTCGTGGCGCTCGTCGTCGCAGGGCGCGTCGGCGCACCCGGGCGGAGGCGATCCACCGGCGGCGCCGCGATCGTGCGCACCGCGGCTCGTCGCACCGTGCCGGTGCGCGCCAGTCGTCCCCGCACAGTCGTACCGGATCGGTCTAGATGCCGGCCGCGCGGGTCGGCTTGCGCGGCGGCGGCCGTAATCGAGCGAGCACGCACCGTGCTGCGCGGGCATTCGGCTAAACTCCGGCCGGGGACATTCGACCGTCCATTTCGGATTATTCGACGGAATTCCGGACGGTTTCGGCAATACCGGCTCTCGACGACGTGAGGTACGGCTACATGGCGGCCAGCGACAGCACCGAACAGCCCATCGGCAGGGTACTGGTGGTCGGCGCGATCAATGTGGACTACGTCGTGACCGCGCCGCGCCTGCCGCGCCCCGGCGAGACCGTGGTCGGCGATCAGGTCGAGCACTACGGCGGCGGCAAATGCGCGAACGCGGCGGTGGCCGCGGCCGCAGCGGGCGCGCGGGTGCGGCTGGCGGGCGCGGTCGGGGCCGACGACGCGGGCAGCGGAACGCTGCGCGATCTGCGCGAGCACGGCGTGTCCGTGGACGACGTCGCGGTGCTCGACGACCGCACCACCGGTTCGGCGCTGATCGTGGTGGACCACGCCGGGGAGAACCAGATCGCGGTGGGCGCCGGGGCGAACTACGGCATCACCGCCGAGCACGTCGGCAACGTACTGGACTCGGCCCTGCCCGGAACCGGATGCCTGCTGGTGAGCACGGAGATCCCGGCGGAGGCGATCCGCACTGCGGTGCGGCGCGCGGCGAGCGCGGGTGTGCCGTGCGTGCTCAACCCGGCACCGGTCGTGCCGGAACTGGCCGAGCTGCTCGACGCCGCGCCGCTGCTGACGCCGAACGCGAGCGAGCTGGGCGAGCTCACCGAGCTGTGCTCGACCTCCCCGGAGGGCGACGACACCAAGGATCACGCCAGGGCGCTGGCGCGGCTCACCGGACGCGAAGTCGTGGTCACCCTCGGCGGCGAGGGTTCGTTGCTGGTGCACCCCGACGAACGAGTCCGGCGTCTTCCCGCGCCGGAGACGACGGTTCGGGAC
>NZ_JAFRFW010000391.1:0-5949 GCF_017434145.1 Saccharopolyspora sp.
CGACCAGCTCGCCGACGTGCTCGACCGGTTCGCACCACCGCTGGCACCGTGGACGCGCTGCACCGCGTGCAACGGCGTGCTGCGCGCGGTGCCCAAGACGTCGGTCACCGGCGAGATCCAGCCGGGCACCCGGCGCACCTACGACCGCTACGCCCGCTGCCCCGACTGCGGCCGGGTGTACTGGCGCGGCGCCCACTCACGCCGCATCGCGAAGATGATCCGCGCGGCCGTTCCCGGCCGGTGAGAGCAGCCCGATTCGGCAAGCCTCGCCGAATCGGGCGAAGCGGAGCTACGAGGGCCGAGTAGGCTGCGCTGGCAGCATGATCGAACGCCGCATGATCGACAGCAGTGTGCTCGAACCGAGGATCGAACGCGGGACAGGACGGACCGGGAGATGACGCAGCCGGGAAGCGGACCGGACGGCGCACCGCCCACCGCAGGGCCGCGCATCCTGGTGGTGGACGACGACCCCACGGTCGTCGAGGTGATCACCGGATACCTGCACCGGGCGGGCCACACCACGGTCGTCGCCTCCGACGGCGGCATCGGCCTGCAGCTGGCGCACCAGCTCGGGCCCGATCTGATCGTGCTGGACCTGGGGCTTCCCGGCATCGGCGGGATCGAGTTCTGCCGCAGGCTGCGCGGCACCAGCAGCACCCCCGTGATCATGCTGACGGCGCTGGGCGAGGAGGAGGACCGGCTGCGCGGCCTGGAAGCGGGCGCCGACGACTACCTCACCAAGCCGTTCAGCCCGCGCGAGCTGGTGATGCGCGTGCAGTCGGTGCTGCGCCGCACCATGGCGATGCCGCCGCAGCAGGCCGCGGCACCGCGCCGGGCGGGCGACCTGGTGGTGGACCAGAACGCCCGCGTGGTCACCAAGGCGGGCCGCGAGCTGACGCTGACGAACAAGGAATTCGAGCTGCTGGCGTACCTGATCGACCACCCCGGCCAGGTGTTCCGCCGCGACGAGCTGATGCGCGAGGTGTGGTCGCACGACATCGGCGACGCCTCCACCGTCACCGTCCACGTGCGGCGGCTGCGGGAGAAGATCGAGGACAACCCGTCGCGCCCGCTGGTGCTGGTGACCGTCTGGGGCGTCGGCTACCGGTTCGACCCGCCCGCCGAGGCGCGATGAACGCCTGGCAGACCGCCCTGATCGTGCTGATCTCGCTGTGCGAATCGGCGGGCATCGGGCTGATCGGCATGGTCGTGCTGCGGCTGCTGCGGCGCTACTCGCTCGGGGTGTCGCTGATCGCGGTCGTGGTGATCACGGTGCTGGCGATGAACACCAGCCTGCTGACCATGATGCTGGCGACCCGCTCGGCGCAGCTGCCCGCCGGGGTGGACCTGCTCGCCAGCTGCGTGGCCGGTGCGGTCTCCATCGGGATCGGCCTGGTGCTGGGCCGGTCGGTGATGGCGGGCAGCGCCCGGCTGGCCAGCGCCACCCGCGAGTTCGGCACCGCGCAGCGGTTCCGGCCGCCGGAGGACCCGCCGACCGCGGAACTGGCCGAACTGGCCAGGGAACTGCGCATCACCAGCGACAAGCTCGCCGAGTCGCGGCGGCGCGAGCAGACCGCCGAGGCATCCCGCAGGCGGCTCGTCGCGTGGATCTCGCACGACCTGCGCAGCCCGCTGGCGCGGATGCGGGCGATGACCGAGTCGGTGCAGGACGGGGTCGCCACCGACCTGCCGCGCTACGTCGCCCAGATCCGGGCGGACGCGGACCGGCTGGCCGAGATGGTGGACGACCTGTTCGAGCTCTCCCGCATCCAGGCGGGCACGCTGCCGCTGCAACCGCAGCGGCTCGCGCTGGACGACCTGATCAGCGACGTGGTGGCCGGGCAGGAGGTGCTCGCCGGGCAGCGCAACGTGACGCTGCGGCCCGCGCGGATCGACCAGGTGACCGTCTCGGTGGACGAGCGCACGATGAGCCGCGCGTTCAACAACCTGCTGAACAACGCGATGCACTACAGCCCGGAGGGCACCACCGTCTCGCTCGACGTGCGGGCGGACGGCGGCTGGGCGACGGTCTCGGTCGCCGACGAGTGCGGTGGCATTCCGCCGGAGAACCTGGGTTCGGTGTTCGACATGGGCTGGCGCGGCAACTCGGCGCAGCGCTCCGGCAACAACAAGGGCGGCGGCCTCGGGCTGGCGATCGTGCAGGGCGTCGTGCAGGCGCACCGGGGCCGGGTGTCGGTGCACAACGTCCCCGGCGGCTGCTGCTTCCAGGTTCAGCTCCCGCTGGTGACCGCCTGATCGCTTCGAACGGCCTTCGACTGATCTCGCCGCGCGGGCAGGCGTGCGGCTTCCGCATGTGCCGCAGGAAACGATGACCGGCGCGCAGGCGCACTGTTACGATCAAGGTACGTCGCGTACCAGCGATCAGCAGGCACAAGACGAAAACCAGGCGGTGGCACTCGCACGGACGGCGAGGTTCTCGCCGGGCAGATTCCCGCTCCCGGTAACGTGTCGCACAGCTAAGTCGCAGAGTGGGGGTGGCCCGGTGCCGTCGTTCTCCGCGCCCGATGAGGAGCCAGGGGGCCGATCCGCTGGGCGTGCCGAACAGCCCGCCGACCGGCCGGACTGGTCGAACGACCACACCATGCCCATCCGCCGGCCCCGGCAGGGCCGCTGGAGCGACCGGAAACTCCTGGTGCTGGCCTGCGTCAGCGGGTTGGTGCTGATCCTGCTGCCGCCGCTGCTGTTCACCGTCCTGCGCCCGCTGGGCTCTTCCTTACCCGGCAGCGGGTCGCCCGGTGTGCCCGCCGGCGGCCCGGCCGAACCGCCGATGCCGCCCGCGCAGCTGTCCGAACCGATGCCCGCCGCGCCGGCGAACCTGGACAGCACGAACCGGCTGGTGGTGCTGGCCCGCGGCTGGAACGGCGAGGTCCAGCGCACCTTCCAGCGCGAACCCGGGAGTCAACCGGTCGACTGGCACCCCGCGGACACGCCACCGGGCCGCAAGATCGTCGGTCAACCGGTGCTCGCCAAGAGCGCGGACGGCAAGATGTCCGGCTTCGCGATCAGCACGGACGGCCGCCCGCTGTTCGCGGACGACATCTCGTCGACCGCGGCGCACCTGCCGGAATGGCGGGAGCTGCCCGGTCAGCGGCTGCAGGGCACTCCCGCCGCGATGCAGGCCCAGGACGGCAGGTTCGTCGTGTTCGCCAGGGACGTCGACGGGGCGCTCTGGGAGACGCACCAGCTCGCGCCCGCCGGTGCGGATTGGAGCAAGTCGCAGCGGTTGGACTTGCCGCCCGTGCAGGGCGATCCGGTGGTTTTCCGGGACATCCACGACAAGCTGCGGGTGTTCGCCCTCGGGGAGGGCGGTGCGGTGCACACGCTGACCGAGACCGGACCCGACACCTATGCCGGCGACCGGCTCCCGGGAGCGGTCGCCGGATCCTCGCCCGCGGTGGCCTGCGACGGCCAGGGGCGGCTGCAAGTGTTCACCGTCGGCATCGACGGGGCGTTGTGGCACACCAACGAAACCGGCCCCGCCTCCGGCGAGTGGGTCGACTGGCGCCCGCTCGGCGGGAAGGGGCAGTTCACCGGCGAACCGCTCGTCGCCGCGGACCCGCACAACACGGTGGGCGTTTACGCCATCAACAAGGCGGACGGGTCGCTGATGCACAGCTTCCAGGTCGGTATGGCGAAAGAAGGCTGGGCGGAGCCGTTCACGCTGCTCGGCAGCCTCACCCAGCTGGAAGCCGTGGCGCCGGACGTCAACGGGCACATGGTGGTGTTCGGCATCGGCATCAACGGTGCGATGGAGCAGAACTACCAGACCAAGCGCGCGGGAGGCCCGTGGAAGGGCTGGATGCACAGCTTCGGCGGCACGTTCCCGCAGGAGCAGTCGAGCTCTCCCTGAGCGTCCGAAGTGGACGGATGGTCCGGAGCGGCCGGGTCGTCCGGAGCAGTCGAGTCGTCCGGAGCAGTCGAGTCGTCCGGAGCGCTCGGGTTGTCCGGCGCGGCCGGATCGCCCGGAGCGGCCGGGGCGCCCGGCACGGCCGGATCGCCCGGAGCAGCCAGGTCGCCCGGAACGGCCGGGTGATCCGGAGCGCTCGGGTGATCCGGAGTTGTCGCGTCATCCGGAGCGGTCGGGGCCGCTGAGCGGGACGCGGACCTCGAAGCAGCATCCGCCGCCGCTGTTGCGCACCGCGATCTCCCCGCGCTGCGCCACGACGAGCCCGTGCGCGATCGCGAGCCCGAGCCCGCCGCCCTCGTCCTCGCGGACCTGCCCGCCGCGCCAGCCCACCTCGAACACCGAATCCAGGTCCTGTTCGGGAATCCCGCCGCATTCGTCGCTGATCGACACGACCGCCCACCGCTGCCCGGCGGAGCCACCGCTCTCGCGCCAGGTGTCGATCGAGACCGCTGCGCCGCCGTGCCGGATCGCGTTGGTGAGCAGCTCACGCATCACCCGCGCCATCGCCTTGTGATCGACCACCGCCACCACCGGCTCCATCCGGCCTGCCGAGAGCTGCACGCCGCCCTCGGCCGCGGCATCGCCGAGTTCGGCCACGGCGTCGCTGACGAAATCGTCCAGCGCCGCGTCCGACGGGGTCAGCGTCACCGCGCCCGCCTGGATGCGGGAGAGCTCGAACAGGTCGTCCACCAGGGTGGTCAGCCGCCGCACCTCGTTCTGCACCTGCCCCAAGTACCGGGATCGGTCGACGAGCACGCCTTCCTGCGCGGACTCCGCGATCGCCCGCAGCCGCGCCAGCGGGGTGCGCAGGTCGTGCGCGAACCAGCTGACCAGCTGGCGCCGGGCGTCTTCCGCGGCGCGCCGGTGCTGCCTGGCCTCGGCGAGTTCCGCGTTGGCCGCGACCAGCTGCCGGGCCAGCGCGGAGGTCCGCCCGTCGCAACCGCGGGCATCGGGTCCGCGCAGCACCGAGCGGCCGAGCAGCAGCCCGATGCCGGTCGAGACCACGCCGGACGCGCACACCACCAGCACCGCGACCTCCGCGTCGGGTGCGGGACGCGCCATCAGCAAGGCCGCGACGATGCTCACGATCAACGCGGCAACGGTCGTGCCCAGCACGGCGGCCAGCTGGTGCTCGACCCGGCGGCCGCGCAGCGACCGCAGCACCGCGGCGCCGAGCAGCCCGACCCCGCTCGACTCGCAAGCGGCGATCAGCACGGCCTGCAACGGAGAGCAGTTCATGACAGCGCCGCACGGGTCGGATCTTCCGGAATGAACGGACCGATCGCCCAATCTATTCGGACGAACAGTCCGTTCACTCCGGTCGAACTGCGCGGATTGCTCGGCGCACCCCGCGGTAAGCCCGCGCTGTACCGAGCCCGGCGGCCGCTCCCGTCGCGCGAGCATTCGCGTGGAAGGGCTCGTCGCCGCTGAGTCGGCGTGGCGATGCTGCCCGGCTGCGTCACGTTGTTCCTCGCAAAAGCTTGCGGTTGTTCCTCGCCGCCGCGGACGGTGCGCGCGCAGCCGGGTCGCCCCGGACGTCGAAGTCCGGGCTGGGTCATACCGCGCGATCGGTCACCGGGGCGCCTGCGCGCCCGTGCAGGTTCGCCGCCACCAGCTCGACCCGGCTGCGGCAGCCGGTCTTGGCGAAGAGCCTGGTCAGGTGCGCTTCGACGGTCTTCTCGCTGACCCCGAACTCGCTGGCGATGCGGCGGTTGGTGCAGCCGCTGCCGATCAGTTCGACCATCCGCACCTCGATGGCCGACCATCCCCGTTCCGACCGGTCCCGTTCCGGTCGGCCCCGTCCCGGCCAGCCCCGTTCGGGCCGCGCGGCTTCGCCCGCCGTGCACCGCGACCGCGCGGGCACGCGCGGCTGCATCGGGCGCACCACGGTGCCGACGCGCATCCGCCGGACCACGGCCGGCTCCTCAGCCGCGGCGCTCGCCGCGAGCGCGGGGCACAGGCAGCCGAACCGGCCCCACTCGTCACCGACCAGCGCGCCCCGCGCCACCAGCTCGCGCAGC
>NZ_JAFRFW010000037.1:0-3886 GCF_017434145.1 Saccharopolyspora sp.
CGCGGCCGACTCGACCAGCTCGCCCAGCCCGGGCGGCACTGGAGCGCCCGTCGCGCCCAGCGCGAGCTGCGTGCCGCGCCCGATGATGAGTCCCAGCCACACCAGCGCCAGCACGTCGCAGCTCATGCCGAGCAGCCTGCGCCGCGCGGTGACCGGCCGGGGCGTTCCCGCGTCCGCCGCGCTGCGCTGGCCCGGCAGCAGCCGCAGCAGCGGGGCCGCGACCGCTCCGGCCAGCGCTCCGGTGGTGTTGGCGAGCAGGTCGTCGACGTCGAACAGCCGGTAGGGGCACGGGTACAGGAACCAGATGCCGGTGATCTGGGTGACTTCGACCAGCAGTGAGGCCGCGAACCCGGCCAGTACCGTCCACGGCAGGCTCAGCCGCCCCAGGTACCGCCCGAACATGCCCAGCGGCACGAACAGCAGCACGTTGAACCCGAACTGCTGCACCGAGCCGTCCGCGAGCAGCCCGGTTAGCTCCATCCAGTGCTGCGGGCGCCGGAGGCCGTCGAAACCGGCCAGCGGCCGCCATTGCGGCTCCAGCTCGCCGAAGACCTCGCAGAACCCGGGAGCCACCGGCGGCAGCGGCACCAGCACGTAAGCCACCAGCCCCAGCGCGTACAGCAGGGCCGCGAGGAACAGCAGCAACGTGCCGGGGCGCAGCTCACCGCGCCTGCGGTGCTCGCGTGCGACGAACGGGACGAACAGCAGCACCGCCAGCGCCACCGCCACCAGCGAGGCGACGACGGCGGGCAGCACCCGGACGCTCACCGGGACCTCCGCGCGGGATCAGTGCGCGTAGGTCGGCGCGAGCACCGCCCGCGCCAGCGTGTTGAACGCCACGTTGAAGCTGACCACGGCCGGGGTGACCTGGTCGTCCACCCCGAGCTTCTCCACACCCAGCGCGTGCACCGCGAAGATGTAGCGGTGCGCGCGGTCGCCGGGCGGCGGGGCGGCGCCCGCGTAGGCGCGCTCGCCCAGGTCGTTGGGCACCTGGAAGGAACCGGAAGGCACGCCGGAGCCGGTGCGCCCGCCCGCGCCCGCGGCCCGTTCGGTCACCGTCGGCGGCACGTCGACCAGCACCCAGTGCCAGAACCCGCCGGGGATCGGGGCGTCCGGGTCGAAGCAGGTGACCACGAAGCTCTTGGTGGCTTCCGGGAAGCCTTCCCAGCTCAGTTGCGGGGACACGTTGCCGCCGTCGGCGCCCATCCCGTCGTAGGCGTGGGTGAGCGCCATCTGCTCGTCCTCGGCCACGTCCTTGGAGGTGAGCGTGAACGCGGGGACCTCGGGCAGCAGCGAGTACGGGTCCGGGTCGACGGGGCGTTCCAGGCTCATCGGTCTCCTCCTCAGCCGATACGGGTGGCGGGCGGTTCTTGCGTTCGCCCGCGCGCAGCTTAGTAGGCGGCTGTCGGGCCTCTGCGCGGTCCTGCCGGGCACGGGTGAGGCTGCAAGAATCTGCAAGTCTTCACTTGATCGAGTTATTGTCGGCGCGCGCCGCCCTCGAGATCATGGGCGCAGCACGCCGGTCTTGGTCGACGCCGGAAATCTCCGGCCGCTCGCCGGATCCGCACCCGCCGGTCCCGAAGTGGTGGGAGGATCCGCAGCGGCGCCGAGAACGACCGGCACCGCACCGGATCGCGGCACGATCAGAGCGGGCAGGCCCGCCGATCTGGCCGCCCACGGTTTCGGGGAGATGCCCGTGGCAGGTGCGACCGGGGCGGACCAGCACTTCCGGCCGGCGTGCGCAGTTCCTGTCCGTGCTTGCGGGCGCCGAAGGTTCGGCGTCCTCGTCGGGGGATGTCGATGCTGGGGGAAACCGCAGCCATGCCGGGTAACCGTCACACGTCGGTCCGTTCACGCCAACTCGCCACCGAGCTGCGCAGATACCGCGAGCGCAGCGGCTTCAGCTGCACCGACGCGGGCGCCCGCCTCGGTGTTTCCGGCAGCAAGATCAGCCGGATCGAGACCGGTGCCAGCGGGGTCCAGCTCGCCGATGTGCAGGCGTTGCTGGGCTTGTACGAGGTGGCCGAGCAGGAGCGCACTGCGCTGGTTGAACTCGCCCGCAACGCGGGCCGCACCGCGTGGTGGCAGCGCCCTTCGGCCGCCCCGCAGAGCTGGCGGGAGTTCTTGAACTACGAGGGCAAAGCGGTCCGGATGCACAGCTTCGAGCCGCTGCTGGTGCCGGGCCTGCTGCAGACCGCGGAATACGCCCGCGCGGTGATCTCCGGAATGGCCCCGGAGCATTCCGAGGCCGAGCTGGACGACCTGGTAGCCACCCGGATGGCCCGCCAGATGATCCTCAGCCGCAGCCGGGCGCCGCTGTTCCACGCGGTCGTGGAGGAACACGCGCTGCGCCGCCCGATCGGCGGCCCGGGCGTGATGAAGCGACAACTGCTGCACCTGCTGGTGATGATGGAGTCCGACCACGTCTGCCTGCGCGTGGTGCCGCGCCAGGTCGGGGCGTATCCGGGGCTGCACGGCTCGTTCCTGCTTTTCGAGTACGACGGCGAGCCGGACATCGTGTTCCAGGAGAACCACCACGCATCGGTGTTCCTCGACTCGGACAGCGCGGTCAGCTGCTACCGCCAGCTCCTGCGCAACATCGTGCGAGCCGCCAACCCCCCGGACACCAGCGCCGAGCTGATCCGCGAGGTCCTGCACGAGCAGTGAGCGATCGCTGCGCGCGGGTGTCCCCGAGGTTGAACTTCGAAAAAGTCCACAAAGGACTAATACGTACTGCTCCGACCGAGGAGTTCTCCCGCTATATCACCTGTTCAGGTAAAGACGATCGGCCGTTGTGGACTGTGACCGAGCCGTGATCCGCTTTGTCCGCGACACTGTCCGCGCACCGGGGCAGCGCCGGTTGACCACCGCGCCGCGATACCGGCTGATCCATGCAGGACGAGCGGGATGACAGGGCGATTCGGAGGACAGCGGGATGACAGGAATTCGCGGGAAGACCGGGACTTCGGGGCTGGCCGGAACTTCGGGGACGGCCGGGAAACCGACTTCCCGGTGGTGGTCGGCGGCCGGAGCGCTCGCCGCGGCGGCGTTCGCCACAGCGGCGATCAGCGCACCGGTCGCGGCGGCCCCGCAACAATCGGCCCCGCAACAGCAACCGCCGCCCACCAGCAAGGTCGTCGGCGGCGAACCCGCCAGCACCGATGACTTCCCGTGGGTCGTCTACCTCACCGACGCCTCGGGCAACCAGTTCTGCGGGGGCACGCTGGCCGCGCCGGACAAGGTCGTCACCGCCGCGCACTGCGTCACCGGCGGGCCGCCCGAGATGACCGTCGTGGCCGGTCGCGACGACAAGCTCAGCAGCGACGGCGAGGAAGTCGACGTCCGCGGCACCTGGGTGCACCCGGATTACCAGCAGGCCACCAGCGGTTCGGACGTCGCGGTGCTGACCCTGGAACGGGACCTGTCGCAGACTCCGCTGCAGCTGGCGCAGCCGCAGGATTCCGGGCTCTACGAACCGGGCCAGGAGGCCACGGTGCTCGGCTGGGGCAGCACGAGCGAAGGCGGCACCCCGTCCCGCACGCTGCGCCAGGCGACCCCGCCGATCACCACCGACCAGCAGTGCTCCGATGCCTACAACGGGCAGTACGACCCGGAGGCGATGGTCTGCGCCGGGCTGCCGGAGGGTGGCGTGGACAGCTGCCAGGGCGACTCGGGCGGGCCGCTGGTCGTCGACGACCGGCTGATCGGGATCGTGTCCTGGGGCAACGGTTGCGCCCGGCCCGGCCAGCCAGGGGTTTACACCCGCGTGGCCAGCTACTACGACGAGGTGCAGGCGCAGTTGAGCTGATCCGGGTTCAGCCGGAGCAGGGCCGGGGCGCGCGCCGGGCGCCCCGGCCTTCGCATGTTCCGGGGCGGTGCCTGAGAA
>NZ_JAFRFW010000392.1:0-2739 GCF_017434145.1 Saccharopolyspora sp.
CGCCCGTACAACTCCCGGCCCATGCCGAGCCGCTGCGCACCCTGACCGGCGAACACGAAACCGAGCCCGCCTTCCACGGCATGCCCGCGCACAACACCCGAGGCTTCGCCGGAGGCCAGTGCACGCAGCAGGTCGGCACCGTCCGCTGTGGAATCGGTCAGCACCGCCGCTCGGTACTCGAAATCGGTGCGGACGCCGAGCGAGCGTGAGATGTCGGCCGGGTGCTCATCGCTGAGGTGCGCGGCCAGCTGCGCGGCCTGGTCCCGCAGCGCCTCCTCGGAACGCGCCGAGAGCACCCACGGCACCACCGAAAATGACGGTTCCGCACGCTCCGGTTCCGGGTCCGGCTGTTCCAGGATCAGGTGCGCGTTGGTGCCGCTGATGCCGAACGACGAGACCCCGGCGCGGCGCCGCTGGATCGGCTCCGGCCAAGGGGCGTGCTCGGCGAGCAGCCGCACCTGCCCGGATTCCCAGTCGACGTGCGGCGAAGGCTCGTCGGCGTGCAGCGTGCGCGGAAGCCGCCCGTGCCGCATGGCCATGACCATCTTGATCACGCCCGCCACCCCGGCCGCGGCCTGCGCGTGCCCGATGTTGGACTTCACCGAGCCCAGCATGAGCGGCGTGTCCCGGTCCTGCCCGTAGGTCGCCAGCAGCGCCTGCGCCTCGATCGGATCACCCAGCGTGGTACCGGTTCCGTGCGCTTCGACCGCATCCACGTCCTTAGTGGACAGACCAGCGCTCGCCAACGCCTGCCGGATCACCCGCTGCTGTGACGGCCCGTTCGGCGCGGTGAGCCCGTTCGACGCACCGTCCTGGTTCACCGCCGAGCCGCGCAGCACCGCCAGCACGCGATGCCCGTTGCGCTGAGCGTCGGACATTCGCTCCAGCACGACCATGCCGACGCCCTCGGACCAGCCGACGCCGTCCGCATCCGCCGAGAACGAGCGGCAGCGGCCGTCAGGGGAAAGCCCGCGCTGGCGGGAGAATTCGACGAACGTGCTCGGCGTGGACATCACCGCGACGCCGCCGGCGAGCGCGAGCGAGCACTCCCCCGCCCGCAGCGCCTGCGCGGCCAAGTGCATCCCGACCAGCGACGACGAGCACGCGGTGTCCACCGTGACCGCCGGTCCCTCGAAGCCGAACGTGTAGGACACCCGGCCGGAGGCGACGCTGCCCGCGCTGCCGCTGCCCTGGTAGCCCTCGAACTCCTCGCCGCCGAGCAGCGTGCCGTAGTCGTTGTACATCACCCCGGCGAACACGCCGGTGCGGCTGCCGCGCAGCGCGCTCGGGTCCATCCCGGCGCGCTCGACCGCCTCCCAGGAGACCTCCAGCAGCAGGCGTTGCTGCGCGTCGGTGGCGACCGCTTCCCGCGGGCTCATGCCGAAGAAGCCCGGGTCGAATTCCGCCGCGTCGCGCAGGAATCCGCCGTGGCGGGTGTAGGAGGTGCCGCGGTGGTCCGGGTCCGGGTGGTAGAGCTCGTCGAGCTGCCAGCCGCGGTCGGCGGGGAACTCCGTGATCGCGTCACCGCCCTCGGCGACCAGCCGCCACAGGTCCTCGGGCGAGCTCACCCCGCCCGGGTAGCGGCAGGCCATGCCCACGATCACGACCGGGTCGTCGGCGACCGGCGCGAGCACGTCGGCGGGCACCACGCCGGTCTCGCCGAACAGCTCGGCGGCGAGATGCCGGGCCAGCTCCTCGGCGTTCGGGTGGTCGAACACGACCGTCGCGGGCAGCTGCAGCCCGGTGTCCGCGTTGAGGCCGTTGCGCAGCTCCACCGCGGTCAGCGAGTCGAATCCGAGTTCCTGGAAAGCGCGCCGCGCAGGCACTTCCGCACCGTCGGTGTGGCCGAGCACCTGCGCGATCCGGCCGCGTACCAGTTGCAGCAGCGTGGCGGCCCGCTCGGCTTCGGACAGCCCACCGAGCCGATCGGCCAGTGCTCGCGACACCGCGCCACCTGCGCCGGCGCGCTTGGTGCGCCCGCGCACCAAGCCGCGCAACACCGCCGGGAGCCCGTCCTGTTCCCGCAGCGCGCCCAAGTCCAGTCGGGCGGGCACGACGACCGCGTCCGCCGCGCCGGTGGCCCGGTCGAACATTCGCAGTCCCTGCTCGATCGCGAGCGGCGGCAGCCCGGCCCGCTCCATCCGATCCAGCTCGGATCCGCTGAGATTCCCGGTCATTCCGGCGGAATTCGCCCACGGGCCCCAAGCCAGCGAAACCGCAGGCAGGCCGGTCGCGCGACGATGCGCGGCCAGCGCGTCCAGGAAGGCGTTGGCGGCGGCGTAATTGCCCTGAGCGGCCGAGCCGAGCGTCCCGGCCAGTGAGGAGAACAGCACGAACGCCGACAGCTCCCCGGCGAGTTCGTGCAAGTGCCAGGCCGCGTCGACCTTCGGCCGCAGCACCGCGGACAACCGGTCCTCGGTGAGCGTTTCGAGCACGCCGTCGTCGAGCACCCCCGCCGCGTGCACCACGGCACCGACGTCGTACCGGGCGAGCAGGTCGGCGACCTCGGCGCGCTGCGCGACGTCGCAGGCCGCGACCTGCACATCGGCGTCCATCGCGGTGAGTTCGGCGACCAGCGGCACCACGCCGGGCGCTTCCCCGCCACTGCGGCTGACCAGCAGCAGCCGCCGCACGCCGCGCTCGTTGACCAGGTGCCGCGCGACCTCGGCGCCGAGGCCGCCGGGTCCGCCGGTGATGAGCACCCGCTCGACGGGGTCCCAGCGGGCGGGCTCGACGATC
>NZ_JAFRFW010000393.1:0-23658 GCF_017434145.1 Saccharopolyspora sp.
GTGGGTGTGGCCGGGCAGGACCCTGGACCGCCTGCAGCGTCGCCCGCCGCGGCAGCGCGACACCGCGCAGGCCGACGACTTCTACGACGCGGTGGCGGCGATCCGTGCGCACCCGTGGTCGGCGGTGCCCGCGGTGTGCTTCGGGGTCCTGGTGGATCTGCTGGGCGCAACCGTGCTGTGGGCGTCGCTTGCCGCGGTCGGCGCCGGTGACCGGCCGCTGGTGGCGCTGGTGGCCTACGCGGTGTCGACGCTGTTCGGCATCGTCGGCGTGCTGCCCTGCGGGCTCGGATTCGTCGTATTCGGGGCGACGGCGGTGCTGGCTTCCTACGACGTTCCGGTGGGTGTGGCGGCTGCGGCGGTGCTGGTGTTCCGCGTGTTCGTGTTCTGGTTGCCGCTGGCCGTGGGTGGTCTGCTCGCGTGGCGACTGCGTGCTTCACCCGGACAGCGGAACCGGTTGCGCGGCGCGGCCCACGGGTGATCATCAGCGGGGCGGCGGCGCTTATCATGGCCGCGCGATCGTGGCCGACCGGTCGCGGGAGGTGGACGGAGTTTCGTGCGCGGGGTCGACTACTACGAGTTGCTGGGCGTGGACAGATCGGCGTCCGCCGCGGAGATCAAGACGGCGTACCGGACGCTGGCGCGCACCATGCACCCGGACGTCGGCGGCACCGCGGGCACCTTCCGGATGTTGCAGCTGGCCTACGAGACGCTGACCGACCCGGTGCGCCGCGCCGACTACGACGGCGAGACCACGGCCGAACCGGAGCCGGAACCGGCGGATCCCGCGCCCGCGCAGGGCAGGCGTGCGGCGTCGCGCCGCTGGGTCTACCGCCCCGGCCGCCGGGACTTCGGCGACGATCCGCAATTCACCCCGCCCGCGGTGGACCTGCGACCCGGCGACGTCCCGTGGTGGCACGAGGTGGATCCGGCCGAGCGGGTGCGCTACGTACCGGTCACCGCGCCGGACCGCACCGCGACGATGGCGTTGGCGGGCGGCTGGGTCCTGCTGGCGTTGGCCGGGCTGCTGGTCGGGCTTTCCGGCGTGGTGCTGGCGCTGTGGTTGTCGGTGCTGGTGGCGACCGGTGTCGTCGTGCTGGTGCTGCTGCGGCGGTTGTTGGAGTCGCGGCGCACGGACAGGCTGTTCGACGCCGATTTCTGCGGGGTGGTCTTCGGCGGCACGGCCGAGGAAGAGGTCGCCGCGGACGAGGCGGTCAAGCGCCACTCGGCGGAGCTGTTCGCCGATCACCTGACCCGGCTGCCCGGCGCGCGGATCTTCCACGGACTGGCCTGGCCGGGCTCGGTGTTCGCGGACGTCGATCACGCTGTGCTGTGCGGGCGGCGGCTCGTGCTGGTGGACTCCAAGCGCTGGCTGCCCGGCCATTACGAGGTCGACGACGACGGCACCGTCTACCGCAACGGGCACTTGTTCCGCGGCGGCACCACCCGCCTCGCCGAGGGCGTCGCGGCGTTCGAGGCGCTGCTGCCGGAGGTCGAGGTCCGCGGGGTGCTGCTGCTGTACCCGAACCGCGCGGGCGAGATCACCATCGGCGACCCGGACGCGGACGCGGTGCTGGAGACATCCACTCCGGAGGACTTCGTCTGCGACCTCGGCGAGTGGCTGGCCGACGACCCGGCGACGGTGGACCGCGAGGCGTTCTCGACGTTGCTCGCGCAGGTCGTCACGCACTGAGCCCGCACTGTTCACCATCGTGTGAGTCCGGGTTCGTTGCCCGAGGTGGCCGGGTACCAGGAACGTGGGTTCCCGACATTTCGCCAGTCCGGGAGGTCAGCGCGCGATGGTCAGCCCCCAGTTCTCCGCCACCGGCGGCAGTTCCGATGAGCCCGCTCGTACCGCGGATCCGGCACGCACCGAGACCGCTGCTGCCACTGCGGACGCAACACTCACCGAAGACGCAGCACTCACCGAGGAAGCAGGAGCCCGCCGCCGTCCTCCGCTGATGTCCGGCCAGCGGTCCTCGGCCGCGCACTTCGCGGTCTACATCTTCGTCCTGGTGCCGTTCCTGGCGCTGCTGGCGGCGGTGCCGCTGCTGTGGGGCTGGGGCCTGACGTGGTGGGACCTGGGACTGGCCGGCGGGTTCTACGTGATCACGATCCTCGGCGTGACGGTCGGTTTCCACCGCTACTTCACGCACGGCGCGTTCCGCGCCAAGCGCTGGCTGCGCATCGCGCTGGCCGTGGCGGGCAGCATGTCGGTGCAGGGCCCGGTGATGCACTGGGTCGCCGATCACCGCAGGCACCACGCGTTCTCCGACCGCGAGGGCGATCCGCACTCGCCCTGGGCGTTCGGCACCTCGCCGGTCGCGCTGGCGCGGGGGTTCTGGCACGCGCACATGGGGTGGCTGTTCGAGCGGGACCTCACCAACCGGGAACGGTTCGCCCCGGACTTGATGAACGACCGCGACATCCGCCTGGTGCACCGCCTGTTCGGGCCGCTGACGCTGGCCACGCTGCTGCTTCCGGCGGTGATCGGTGGCGTGGTGACCGGCAGCTGGTGGGGCGCGTGGACGGCGTTCTTCTGGGCCGGGCTGGTGCGGGTGGCGTTCCTGCACCACGTGACGTGGTCGGTGAACTCGATCTGCCACATCATCGGCGAGCGGCCGTTCCGCAGCCGGGACAAGGCGGCGAACTTCTGGCCGCTGGCGCTGCTGAGCATGGGTGAGTCCTGGCACAACCTGCACCACGCGGACCCGACCTGCGCCCGGCACGGGGTGCGGCGCGGGCAGCTGGACATCTCCGCGCGGGTGATCTGGTTGTTCGAGAAGCTGGGCTGGGCAAGCCACGTCAAGTGGCCGACGCCGCGCCGGGTGGCCCGGCTGCGCCGGGGCGCGGCGGACTGATCAAATCCCGGTTCCGCCGGTTGGGATTGCGTTCCCGGCGGTTGACACCTTTTCCGGGCCGGTGTTGCGATGCTCGACGTGCTACCCGCCCTGTTCACCAGACGACGCCACGTGGATCTGCTGCGCGTGGCGACGCAGGGCTGTCGCTGCCGGGACTGAGAGCGGCGCCCGCGCGCAGTTCTCTCCTTTGTGGACAGTCATTCGACCGCCGGTGCGCGCCCACCCCACCGGCCGTTCCTGGTGAGGAGAACCCGTGTCCACCGTCCTGGTCATCTCCGGCAGCCCGTCGAAGACCTCGAAGACCGAACGAGTAGCCGACCACCTCGCCCGCCGCCTCACCGCCGAGGGCCGCCCGGCGCAGCACCTGCGGCTGCGCACGCTGCCCGCCGAAGCGCTGCTGAGCGCCGACACCGCGGACGCCGAGATCGCCGAAGCCGTCGAGCAGCTGCGCCGCGCCGACGGCGTCGTGCTCGCCACCCCGACCTACAAGGCCGCGTACTCCGGGCTGCTGAAGGTCTTCCTGGACCTGCTGCCGCAGTTCGGCTTCGGCGGCAAGGCGGTGCTGCCGCTGGCCACCGGCGGCAGCGTGGCGCACGTGCTGGCACTGGACTACGCGCTGCGCCCGGTGGTGAGTTCGCTCGGCGCGCGGCACGTGGTGCAGAGCTTCTTCCTGATCGACAAGCACCTGACCGTGACCGGCGACGACCTCACCATCCACGAGGAAAGCGCGGGCCCGCTCGACGACGTGCTGGAGCAGTTCCACAAGGCCCTCGACGGCGTCCCGCACGACAGCGTGCTCGGGCGCTCGGCGTGATCGGCGGTGCCGAGCTCGACCGATCCAGCTGAGCGAACAGACCGCTCACCCGGTGCTGCGCCCGCGCGATGAGCCGCACCGGCCGAGCCCCGTCCGGACGACGCGGCCCCACCACTTCTCGGGAGAAAGCCTGATGTCACTCACCTTCCACTGGTTCCTGCCCACCTACGGCGACAGCCGCTACCTGGTCGGCGGCGGGCACGGCGTGGCCACGCACACCGCCGCCGGATCGCGCCCGGCCCCGCTGGGCTACCTCGGCCAGATCGCGCGCAGCGCCGAGCAGCTGGGCTTCGAGGGGGCGTTGACGCCGACCGGCGCGTGGTGCGAGGACGCTTGGCTGACCACCGCGATGCTCGCGGAGGTGACCGAGCGGTTGAAGTTCCTGGTCGCGTTCCGCCCCGGGCTGCTCTCGCCGACGCTGGGCGCGCAGATGGCCGCGACGTACCAGCGCCACTCCGGCAAGCGCCTGCTGCTCAACGTCGTCACCGGCGGCGAAAGCCACGAGCAGCGCGCCTACGGCGACTTCCTGGACAAGGAGGGCCGCTACCAGCGCTGCGACGAGTTCTTGGAGGTCGTGCACCGGTTGTGGCGCGGTGAGCGGGTCGACTTCAGCGGTGCGCACGTGCACGTCGAAGGCGCCGAACTGACCCGGACCCCGGACCCGGTGCCGGATGTCTACTTCGGCGGTTCGTCCGCTGCGGCCGGAACGGTCGCGTCCAAGCACAGCGACGTCTACCTGACCTGGGGCGAGCCGCCCGCGAAGGTTTCCGAGAAGATCGAGTGGATCCGCGGGCTCTCGGCTGCGCAAGGGCGCAAACCGCGGTTCGGCATCCGGCTGCACGTGATCAGCCGGGACACCTCCGAGCAGGCTTGGGCCGAGGCCGAGCGGCTGGTCGGCGCGCTGGACCGGGACACGATCAACAAGGTGCAGGCGGGGCTCAACCGCAGCGAGTCCGAGGGCCAGCGCCGGATGCTGGACCTGCACGGCGGCTCCGCCTCGGATCTGGAGATCTACCCGAACCTGTGGGCCGGGGTCGGGCTGGTGCGCGGCGGCGCGGGCACCGCGCTGGTCGGCAGCCACGCCGAGGTCGCCGAACGGATCGAGGAGTTCCACGCGCTGGGCCTGGACGAGTTCATCCTCTCCGGTCATCCGCACCTGGAGGAGGCGTACTGGTTCGGCGAGGGCGTGCTGCCGATCCTGCAGCGCAAGGGCCTGTGGCAGCACCCGGCGGGAGTCTCCGGCGAAACCGCCGGTCAGAGCATCCCGTTCGCCGGATCGCCGGAACCCGCGCCCGCTTCCTGATCCGGAACTCCTGGTGCGTCGGCTGAACCGCAAGAGGTTCAGCCCGTCTCGAGCACGGGACTCCTGGCGGTAGGCCGCCTGATCACTCATCCGAGTGGAGCGCGGGTCGATCGGCCCGAGCCGGTGCGCGGATCTTGTAGCGTCCGCCTCCGATCTCGGCAAACCCGGCGGCCCGCACCCGCCCACTCGATGGAGTCGACGTGACCTATTACGCCCCGACCAGCATCCGCCAGGTCATCGAGACCGTGCAGCAAAGCGATCCCGGGCAGCGGCGCAGATTGCAGCAGGAGTGGCACGAGCTCGCCGAGGCGCTCGCGGTGATGCTCACCGCGCACCACCTCAGCGTTCCGCACGAGTGGAAGGAAGTTCCGCAGTGCGCCGATTCGTGATCCTCTCCGCGCTCGGGTCCGCCGCCGCGCTCGGCTACGCCGGAGTGCGGCGGCTCGGCCGCTGGCTGGACGCGCCGATCGCACCCGAGCCCGCCGTCAACGAGCCGGGCTCCGGCGCCCGCGAGCGGCGAGCGCCGGAGCAGCGCGTCATCCGGTGATCGACTGCACGGTCGGCAGGTAGCCCTCGGCGTGGCCGGCCACGTTGGGGTGGAAGGATTCCGTCAGCGGACTGCTCGGCCCGTTGATCCACTCGGAGCCGCCGCACACCCCGTGCCCGGCGAAGTTCTCCCGCGGGTCGGCGTAGCTGAACCCGGCGGACTCCGCCTGCGCCGAGATCACTTCGGCCAGCACGTCCGACCCGGCGTTGATGCTCTTGCGCTTGGCTTCGGTGTAGCCGGGGATGTCACAGTCGCCGAGCTCGTTGACGTGCGGATAGCCGACGACCACGACTTCCGCGTTCGGGGCGGCCGCGCGGATGTTGTCGTAGGTGGTCTTGAGCTTGCCGGGCAGCTCGTCGCGCGCCTTGGCCTCGCCCGCGGCGACCGCGGAGGCGCAGCCCTCGTCGCTGCCGAGCAGGCAGCTGCTGATGGTCTTGGCGAACCCGACGTCGTTGCCGCCGATCTGCACCGTGACCAGCGTGGTCTCCGCGGACAACGCGCCGAGCTGGCCGGCGTTGAGGTCGTCGGTGGTGTCCCCGGAACAAGCGGCGAACTCGAACGACGCGGGGCTGTTCGCGTCCGCCAGCAGCTGCGGGTACGCCTTGGGGCCGCGCTGGCAGTCGCCGCTGTCCTCGAAGTACTCCCTGGTGCCGGTACCGGAGGCGTAGGAGTCGCCGAGCGCCGCGTAGTGCGCTTCCGCGGCGTAGGCCGGTGTGCCGATCATCGCTGTGCCGACGGCGACGGTGCTGACCGCTACGGCTGCCGCGAACCTGCGAGCAGCCCCCCGAAATTGACGCATGGAACCCTCCGCACGAAGAAATGTGGGCCGTACGGATCGATTGAACGTCGAGGCCGCGGCGCCATCGGAGATTTGGCGCATTGCCGCCGGTAACAATTAAGCGACTTTCTCGGCGACGCCCAGGAAAATGAATGGAAAGCCATTCGATCGAGGGAATCATGCGCAATTCGACTACGCTGAGTCGATCATTTTACCGGTTCGATTCAACACCTTCGGCGGTGCCCGGCGTGGACGGTCCCTGCTCCAGTTCGCGCAGCGAGCGGCCCGCCGAGTCGGGCATCCCGAGCAGCCCGATGACGGAGAACAGCACCAGCATCCCCATCATGATCGCGGACATGCCCGCCACCCCGAATGACGAGGCGATCATGAGCGGCACCAGCAGGCTCCAGAACCCCAGGAAGATCCGGGCGAACGCGAACGTGAGGCCCTGCGCGGTGGCGCGCAACATCGTGGGGAACATTTCCTGCGACCACAGCTTGTAGAACGACTCGCCGGCGAACGCCGCGCCGATGCCGAACAGCGCCACGTTGGCCACCGCCACTCCGGTCCCGATCGGCAGGAACACGAAGCAGCCGAACGCCGCCACCTGCATGAGGGATCCGGCGGCGAAAACGGTCCGGCGCCGCCGCCCGTCCGCCAGCTGCATGAAGCCGAAGGCGACCGCGAGCATCGTGAGCGCGTAGTTGAGGACCTGGATCCCGACGCTCGTCGCCTGATCGGCGTTGCCGGCGCGCTGCAGGATGTACGGCAGGAACGCGCCCGCGGTTCCCGCCGCGGTGTTCCACAGCACGTAGATCGCGCCGGTGAACACCAGCGCCCGCAGGTTGTTCCCGGTGAACAGGTCGCGCAGCCGGCCGAGCGCCATCGGGTCCCCGGAGCCGCGGGCCCGCTCGCGAGCACGCACCCAATGCGCGGACTCGACCATGCTCCGGCGCAGGTACCAGGTGACCACCGCGACCACGAATAGGTGCGCGAACACGATGCGCACGCCGAGCAATCCCAGCGGTGCCAAGGCGAACGCCAGCAGCGCGGTCAACATCGGCCCGAGGCTCCAGGCGACCTGGGTCAGCCCGATCAGCTTGCCGCGGGACCGGCCGGGTGCGAACTCGGCGATCAGCGCCAGCGAAGTCGGCAGGTCGGCGCCGACCGCGAGACCCACGATGACGTAGCCGATGAACAGCATCGGCGTGTTCACCGCGAACACGATCCACAGGATGCCGAACGCGAACACCAGCAGGTCCCAGGCGTAGATCCGCTTGCGGCCGTACCGGTCGCCGAGCCTGCCGCCGATCAGCGCGCCGACGGCCGCGGAGATCGCGTTGGAGCTGAACGCGGTGAGCAGGCCGACGGTGCCGGCGCCGAGCCCGAGATGGCTCTCCCACAGCGGCAGTCCGGCCGCCGCGGCGACGATCGATCCCGCGTCGATGTAGGAGGCCATCGAGGCGAGCGCGGTCCACTTCCAGATCTTCCGGCTGGGCTTGCCCGCGGTGGCGTCCGCGCTTTCGCCCGGCGCGCTGCTTGCCGCGGTGTCCATCGGGTCACTTCCCGCCATTCGCCGTTGAATGCCGTCCGCCGAAACGCGTGCCGACGTGCACGTGTGAGAACTCGCCGAATCGCAGCGACGCTAGATCGGCGGCCTGCCCCGGTCAACCACCATCCGGGCACCGGCCGACACGCCCGCGCACCACTCCATTCCTTTCCGAGTGAACGGCCTGTTCGACCATTCTTCTCGGACCAGCGGTCCGTTCCCTCGGCACTGTCCGGGTTCTGATTGGGCTGATCGGGTGGCCAACGGGTGTGTCGGGCAGGTTCCTGGTGGATTGGCGGAAGCGCCGGTCACTCCGCGGATTTGGCGAGCGAGGAACGACGCACCACCAGTTCCGGCTCGTAGACGACCTGCTGGTGCACATGCTGCTCGGCGCCGGCGGTGTCGGCCAGCAGCAGCTCGGCCGCTTTGTACCCGATGCGGTGAGCGGGCTGGCGCACCGAGGTGAGCGGCACGGCAGCGGCGGAGGCGAACTCGATGTCGTCGTAGCCGACCAGCGCGATGTCCTCCGGAACCCGCACGCCCGCGGCGAACAGCGCCTGCAACAGCCCGAGCGCGAGCAGGTCGTTGGCGCAGAACACCGCCGAGGGCCGATCGGGCCTGCCGAGCAGCCGCGAACCGGCGTCGCGCCCGGAGGCCACGTCCAGCGCCGGCTCCTCGATCGTGCTCAGCAGGTCCTCGTCCAAGTCGCAGTCGCGGAATGCCTGCAACGCACCGACGTGGCGGTCCCGGCACTGCGACAGGTGCGCGGGCCCGCTGACGTAGGCGATCCGCCGATGCCCGTGATCGACGAGGTGCCGCACCGCCAGCGCTCCCCCGGCGACGTCGTCGACCGAGACCGAACAGCACCGCTCGCTGGAGATCTTCCGGTCCACCAGCACCGACGGAATCCCTTGCCGCTGCAACGAATCCAAGCTCGTGCCGTGCTCGTCGGCAGGCGTGACCAGCACGCCGCGCACGCGCTGCTCGGCGAACAGCGACAGGTACAGCGCCTCGGCGGCCGGATCCTGCGCGGAGTCGCACAGCATCACGCCGAGCTGCTGCTCCCGCGCCGCGGCTTCCACACCGCGAGCCACGTCGACGAAGAACGGGTTGCCGATGTCGAGCACCAGCAGCGCCAGCATCCGGCTGTGCCCGGCTCTGAGCTGGCGGGCGGATTCGCTGCGGACGTAGCCGAGTTCGTCGATCGCGGACTGCACCCGGCTGCGGGTGCTCACCGAAACCCGGTCGGGCCGGTTGAGCGCGTTGGACACGGTCGCCACCGAAACCCCGGCGCGCTCGGCGACGTCCTTGATGCTGACCATGCCTCCAAGGGTGCCGAATGCGGGCCGACCGCTGCGCAGCGGCCTCCACACCTCGCCAGCGCCGCAGCACCGCGCTGGGTGAACGGACCGTTCGACCAATCTAGTGGGACGAACAGTCCGTTCACTCCTTGCCGTTGGAGCGGTGGAGGTGGGGCGCGGACGGTCCGAGCGTCGCACTGCACGTACTTCCCGCCAGCGCCATGCGATGGACGCTCGCGCATAATGGCGCGTTCGTGCTGTTCGAGTTCGAGCAAGCGCGCCCACGATCCATCTTGAGCACTTCCGCGGTCCAACGTTCCTCTACGACTGGAGAACGACCGGAAATGAAGACATCGATCACCCGCTGGAAGAAGTCCACCCGCTCGGGACCGAACGACAACTGCGTAGAAATCAGCCGAACCGCCGACGGCGGTGCCGCCGTTCGCGACACCAAGGACCGCGCCGCCGGGCACTTCACCGCGAACGGTGAGCAGTGGTCGACGTTCCTGTTTGCGATCAAGGACGGCCGCTACGACCGCTGAACGGCACAACTCCTTGCCACGCCCCGGAAGCCGCGCGCGTTTCCGGGGCGTTGTGCGTTGCGGTGCCGAACGGCTCAGACCTTCAGGCCGAGCCAGTTGGTGAAGTGCGCGATGCTGTCGGACTTGCGGCGCTCCGCGGTGGCGATGGCGCGGGCGGTTTCGCGCACCTGCGGGTGGTAGCGGGTCTGCTGCGGCGCGATGCGGCGAGCGTTGTTCAGCGCGCGCAGCGCGTTGCCGTGGTCGCCTGCCAGCACCCAGGCGCGGGCCACGTCCTGCCAGTGGTGGCCGATGCGGTTGGCCGGCATGTCATCGGGCAGTTCCAGCGCGAAGCCGTCGCGAGCCGCGCGACCCGGATCACCCGCTTCCAGCGAGACCGCGACATCGTGGATCTCGACGTTGCCCGGGCCGAAGTTCGTGTCGTAAGCGCTCGAGCAATGCCCGAGGCGCGCGCCGATCGCGCGGGCGTCGGCGATGTGCTCCCGAGCCCGGGCCACGTCGCAGTCCCGCGCCGCGATCATGGCACCGCGCAGGTGCGCCGATCCGCGCAGTGCCAGCACTTCCTCGCTTTCGGGCCGCGCCGCCAACAGGTTCAGCGAATGCCCCACGAGCTTCGCGCCGGTGTCGTAGGCCGCGCAGGACATCAGGATCAGCGCGCGGTGCTGGGCGGCGTGCGCGGCCAGCAGCGGATCGTCGCTGCGTTCGGCGGAGTTCTCCATCTGATCCACCGCCTGGGTGGCCAGCGTGATCCACCCGAACCGGTAGAGCAGTTGCGCGGTGTTGGCGTATGCCTGCGCGAGCTGCCGGTAACCGCGTTCGCGCGCCGAGTCCGTGGTGGCCTCGCGCACCGCGCCGCCCAGCCTGCGCAGCAGCGCCGGAGTCAGCTCGATGCCTTGACGTGCCCGGTCGGAGTGCCGCAAACTCCTCGCCTTGGCGAGTTCGGCGGCCAGTTCCGCAGGTGGTCCCGGGTCCAGCGATGCCGCGTAGCGGCCTTCGGCGAACAGCGTGCGCAGCTCCGTCAAACCCGGTGGCACGCCACCGTCGTCGTCGAGGGTCTGCCGGTACGGCTGGCCGTAGAGCTCTTCGGGCTCGATGCCGAGTGCGCGGGCGATGGCGGCGACGAACGCGGGCGAACCGGGCTCCCTGCCCTGTTCGACGGCGCGGACCATGCTGGTGCTGTAGTTCGCGCGCTGCGCCAGCGCCTGCTGGTTGAGCCCGGCGACCTTCCGCGCCATCGCGACCCGCTCACCGAGGGCGAGTCCCTGATCCGGCCGAGCCACCGTGCTCCTTCCGTCCACGTCCGTTGCGGAACACCAGACTAGGTGACACACGTTGGTGTGGCATCCGGTGCGCGCACTGTCACAAGCCTGTCACTCCATAGTGCGGGAGAGCCGTAGATTGCGGAGAAAGCGATCACCTACCGTTACCAAGTCAGGTGATAGACGTGTCCGCATCCCGCGAATCCGGATCCGAGCCGGAAGTGCTCGGCGCCGAACCGCCCCCCGAACGAACCGTGCTCAACGTGCGCTACCGCGCCGGTGTCGTCGGCGAACGCTCCCGCGTGGTGCACGCAGCCGCCTGGACCCCGCGGGGCGTGCTGATCACCTTGTGCGGGATGCCGCTGGATCCGTCGCTGATCGAGGAATCCACCGGAATGCCGTGCATGCGCTGCGTCCGCATCGCCGCCGAACGCTCCACGCAGGACAACCCGGCCATCGACGACGGGACCTGACGCACCGCCACTTCGTGATCATCCCGAGACCGATCGCGACGCGGTTTGCGGCATCCTGAACCGCATTCACGAGGCGATCGGAGGAGCGGGGATGGACCGGCAGTGGGTTCCCGAGGACGTCGACATCAACACGCCCAGCGCGGCTCGCGTCTACGATGCGCTGCTCGGCGGCGGGCACAACTTCCCCTCCGATCGGGCGTTCGCCCGCGAGGCCGAACGGGTGTATCCGGGTCTCGGCACCTCCGCCCGAGCCAACCGCGCATTCCTGCGCCGCGCCGTGCTGCACGCGCTGGACGCCGGTGTGCGGCAGTTCCTCGACCTGGGCTCCGGAATCCCGACCGTCGGCAACGTGCACGAGATCGTGCACGCGGTCGACCCCACCTGCCCGGTCGTCTACGTCGATTACGAACCCGTGGCCGTGGCGCACAGCGACCTGCTGCTCAAGGAGAATCGCCACGCGACGATCGTGGCCGCGGACGCGCGCGACGCGCAGCACGTGCTCGCACATCCCGAAACGGTGCGGCTGCTGAACTTCGACGAGCCGGTGATGGTGCTGATGCTGGCGCTGCTGCACTTCATCCCGGACGAGGACCGGCCTGCCGACATCGTCGCCAGCTACCGCGAACCGCTGGCTGCCGGCAGCATGATCGCGATCACCAGCGCCGCCAACGACGCGCGGCAGGACGAGCTCGCCGAGCTGACGAAGCTGTTCGCCAGCAGCAGCAACCCGGCCGTGCCGCGGCCGAAGGCGTGGATCGCCGAGCAGTTCGGCGACTTCGAGCTGGTCGAACCGGGCGCGCAGCTGGTCGGCGACTGGCGTCCCGACGAGCGGCTGGACGACGAGCAGCAGGACCACATCGTCTTCGGCGGTGTCGGAGTGCGGCGCTGAGCACCCCGCGGTCGGCACCGACGCGCGCTGGTTCGCACCGTTTTCCGCGCCGGATTCCGCGCGTGCAGGCGCTGATTCCCCTTGCAGGCGGAAATGCCAACGCCGCAGGTCAGCGTCAGTGCGGCACGGAAATCGTCGGCATTCCCACATTTCCCGTGCCGCAGCCGGTCTAGCGACGGCTGCGGCGGAATGCGAACATCCCGCGAATCGATCGACGGAAAGGCGGTTCAGCCGTGCAGGTTCTCTGGGGTGCCGGCGGCATGGTGGTGCTGCTGCTGGTCGCGTTCGCGCTCTCGACCGACCGCCGGGCGATCCGGCCGCGCACCGTGTTCGGCGCGCTGGCCATCCAGCTCGTGTTCGCGTTCGCGGTGCTGCGCTGGGAAACCGGCAAGCAGGTGCTCAGCACCGTCTCGGCGGGCGTGCAGCGGGTGATCGACTCCTCGAAGGAGGGCATCGACTTCCTGCTCGGACCGGTGATGCCCACCGACGGCAGCACCGTGGTCGCGTTCCAAGTGCTGCCGCTGATCATCTTCATCGCTTCGCTGTCCGCGGTGCTCTACCACTTGAACATCCTGCAGTGGGCGGTGCGGATCGTCGGCGGGGCGCTGCGCGCGGTGCTGGGCACGACGCGAGCGGAGTCGCTCAACGCCACCGCCAACATCTTCCTCGGGCAGACCGAGGCGCCGCTGGTGGTGCGGCCGTACCTGAAGGGCATGACCCGCTCGGAGTTCTTCGCCGTGATGGTCGGCGGACTGTCCACTGTGGCTGGATCGGTGATGGTCGGGTACGCGCTGCTGGGCGCGAACCTGGACCACCTGATCGCGGCCAGCTTCATGGCCGCCCCCGCCGGGCTGCTGATGGCGAAGATCATCGTGCCGGAGACCGAGCGCTCCGCCGAAGCGGCGGACGGCAAGCGACCGACCACGTTCGGCGACGTGGCGGGCAAATTCGGCCGCGGCAAGGCGCCTTCGAAGACGTTCGCCGCGGACTCCGAGCAGCCCGCGGCCGAGTCCGGCGACTCCGCGCGGACCCCGGACGACTCGGCACCGACTGCCGCCGAATCCGCGCCGCGCAGCAGCGAAGACGTCGACGACAGCGAAGCGCTGGAGACCAAACCGCGCAACGTCATCGACGCCGCGGCCACCGGTGCCTCCGACGGGCTCAAGCTCGCGTTGAACGTGGGCGCGATGCTGTTCGCGTTCGTCTCGCTGATCGCGCTGCTGAACCTGATCCTCGGCGCGGTGGGCGGGCTGTTCGGCCTGCCGGAGATCACCTTCGAGGGCCTGATCGGATACGTCTTCGCCCCGCTCATGTGGGTCATCGGGGTGCCGTGGTCGGAGGCCGTGGCCGCGGGCGGGTTCGTCGGGCAGAAGCTGGTGCTCAACGAGTTCGTCGCGTTCACCGACTTCGGCCCGCAGGCGGCGAGTTTCGACCCGCACACCGCGATCATCATCACCTTCGCGCTGACCGGGTTCGCGAACTTCTCGTCGTTGGCGATCCTGCTCGGCGGTCTCGGCGGGCTGGTCCCGTCGCGGCGCTCGCTGATCGCGCAGTACGGGATGCGCGCCATCGCGGGCGGCACCCTGGCGAACCTGCTCAGCGCGGCCATCGCCGGGATGCTCGTCTGAGCGCTCGAGAGGAGTGCAGTTTCTCCTGATTCGGGGCGGAGTTCGCGGCCGCCGAGCCGAGCTGCGCCTGCGGTGATCCGCGCGGATGCTCTGGCCGGGTTGCGACCGCGAGGTGGGCACCGCGCGGAACCTAACGGCGCGGTAAGCGGTGCGTTCGCGGCTCCCGGCTTCGGCGCCGCGGCCGCCCGGCGCGGACAATCGCCAGGGCCGAAACCCGACGACGATGGAGTGCAGGCAATGACGACCGTGGCCTTCCTCGGAACCGGCACGATGGGCGCCCCGATGGCGCGCAACCTGCTCAGCAGCGGCTTTGCGGTGCGCGCGTGGAACCGCACCCGCTCGCGCGCGGAAGAACTCACCGCGGACGGCGCCACCGTCACCGACAGCCCCGCCGAAGCCGCACGAGGCGCCGACGTGCTGGTGACGATGCTGCTCGACGCGGACGCGACCGTGGAAGCCGGCCGCGCCGCAGCCGCCGAACTGCCCGACGGAACACCGTGGCTGCAAATGGGCACGATCGGGCTGGACGGCCTCGCGCGAGTCGCCGAAGTGTCCGGGTCCACCGCGCTGGTCGACGCGCCCGTGCTGGGCACTCGCGCACCCGCCGAACAGGGCACGCTGGTCGTGCTGGCTTCCGGGCCGGAAAGCGCCCGGGAACTCGCGCAACCGGTGTTCGACGTGGTCGGCGGTCGCACCATGTGGCTGGGAACCTCCGGCGCAGGCGGCGAAGGCACCCGGGTCAAGCTCGCCGCGAACAGCTGGGTGCTGGCGCTGACCAACGCGGTGTCCGAATCCATCGCGCTGGCCGAGAACCTCGGGGTCGATCCGCAGCGGTTCCTGGAAGCCATCGAAGGCGGCGCCGTCGACTCGCCCTACGCGCACCTCAAGGGCAAAGCGATCCTGAACAAGGACTTCACGCCCGCGTTCGGGCTCTCCGGCGCGCTCAAAGACGCCGGTCTGATCGCCGAAGCCGCCGAGGGGCTGCAGCTGGACCTCGCCGCCGCGATCCGGGAACGCATCGCCCGCGCCGTCGAAGCCGGGCACGGTGACGAGGACATGGCCGCGGTCTACTACTCGTCGTTCAGCTGAGTGGGAAGCGCGGCCGCCGCCCCCTGGGGGTCCGGGGCGGCGGCCGCGCAGCCTATTCGCGGTGCACGCCGTAACCGGCGAACCGCTCCGCACAGCGCGCGAGTTCCGCATCGTCGAGCAATCGCGGCTCGCCGGCGCGCTTGGCGGTCAACCACAGCTCGCAGAGCCATTCCAGCTGCCGCGCCCTGTTGTAGGCCCGCGGCAACGTCGAGCCGACCGCGAGCGCGCCGTGATTGCGCAGGATGCACGCTCCCCGGTCGGCCAGCGCCGCGGACACGTTCTCCGCCAGCTGCTCGGATCCGAAGGTGGCGTAGTCGGCCACCCGCACCGCACCGCCGAACTCGGCCAGTTGGTAGTGCACCGCGGGAACGTCGTCGCGCAACAACGACACCGCCGTGGCATGCAGCGAGTGCGTGTGCACCACGGCGTGGGCGCCGTGCCGCTCGTAGGCGGTCAGGTGCATCGGCAGCTCGGAGGTGGGCGGCAGCTCGCCGTCCACCACCTCGCCGTCGAGCGCGACCACCGGGACCTCGGCGACCCGCATGGCGTCGTAGTCCACACCGGACGGTGTCACCGCCACCAGATCGCCGGACCGCACCGAGATGTTGCCGGAAGTGCCCACCACGAGCCGGTCGTCGATCATCTTGCGCGCGACGCGGATGACCTCGGCCCGTTCGGCGGCCAGCACCGGCTCGCTCAACTCGCGGCGCCGGAGTCGTACTCGTTGATCGCCGCGACCTTCTTCGCCGACGAGGAGCTCTCGTCGAAGACCAGGTCCAGCCACTCCGAAGCCAGCAGCCGCGCCAGCTCGATGCCGACCACGCGCTGGCCGAAGCACAGCACCTGCGCGTCGTTGCTCAGCACCGAACGCTGCACCGAGTAGCTGTCGTGCGCGGTCACCGCGCGCACCCCCGGCACCTTGTTCGCGCTGATCGCGACGCCGAGGCCGGTGCCGCAGATCAGCAGGGCCCGGTCGGCCTCGCCTTCGGCGACCTTGCGCGCGGCGGCCACCGCAACGTGCGGGTAGTCGGTGTGCTCATCGGAGCCGACGCCCACGTCGGTCACCGAAGCGACCCGGGAGTCCTTCTCGAAGTCGGCCTTGATGGCTTCCTTGTACTGGTACCCGGCGTCGTCGCCACCGACGATGATGCGCCAGGGAGCGTTCTGCTCGGTCATGATCCTCACTTCACCTCTTGCGCGTCGGATTCGGTTCCTGCCGTCAGCACCCCGGCGACCTGGTTGAGCGCCATCGCCAGAGACGTGGCGCCCGGGTCGGGGGTGCCGACGCTGCGTTCCGCCAGCGGCCGGGCGCGGCCGGTGCGGGGTGTGAGCTCGGCGGTGCGTTGGGCGGCCGCGGTTGCCTCGTGGGCCGCCCGCTGCCACGCCTGCGGCCCGTCCTGCCCGTCCTGCACGGCCGCGTCGAGCTCGTCGACGAACGGGTCCATGGCGTCGACCAGCGTCTTGTCGCCCAGCTCGGCGCGGCCGAGGCGGCGCACCGCGGCCAGCGCGGCCTTCGCTCCGGCGAGCAGATCGGCCGCGGCCACCGCGCGGTCGTCCGGCAGCAGGTCGCCGAAGGAGCGCAGGCCGGCGCCCCACAGCGCGCCGGAAGTCCCACCGGCCTTGGCGGCCCAGCCGTCCCCGGCGGCCACCAGCACCGCGGCCGGGCCTGCTCCGCGCTTGGCGGCGGCCGCACCGGCTTCCACCGCAGCGGCGCTGCCGCGGGACATGCCGCGACCGTGGTCACCGTCCCCGGCCACGGCGTCCATCCGGCCCAGCTCGGCTTCCGCCTCGTGCAGGTCGTCGCTGATCGCGCGGAGTGCGGCGACCACGGCCTTCGAGGTGCGCCTGCCCGCCTCCGGAGCGAGGGCGGTGGCCTCTTCGACGACCTCCTCGGCCTCCTCGACGACCTGGTCGTCCACTTCGGACGCAGTGACGCTGCCCCTGCGGTAGGCCGGGCTGTCGGCCGGAGCGGCGTAGAGCCGTTCCAGCTCGGGGTCCAGCCAGGTCAGCGTGAGCGAACAACCGGCCATGTCCAGGCTGGTGACCAGCTCGCCGACCTCCTGCTCGACGACCTGCACGCCTGCCTCGGCCAGCAGCCGGGAGGCGGTCTTCCACACCACGAACAGCTCTTCGTACTTCGTGGCGCCGAGTCCGTTCAGGATCGCCACCACCCGCGGCGTGCCCTCGACTTCCGGCGCCTCGGCCAGCACCCCGTCCACCAGGGTGCGGGCCAGCTCCGCGGCCGACGGCATGTCCACTTCGGACACACCTGGTTCGCCGTGGATCCCGAGGCCCAGGCCCATCCGCCCCTTCGGAACCTCGAACAGCGGTTCCGAGCTGCCGGGCAGCGTGCAGCCGTCGAAGGCCACGCCGAGGCTGCGGGTGCGGTCGTTGGCGTGCTCGCCGACGCGGACCACCTCGTCGAACGAGTAGCCCTCCTCCGCGGCCGCCGAGGCGACCTTGAACACCACGAAATCGCCCACCACACCACGGCGTTTGGCGATGTCCTCGGCACCGGCGCTGGCCACGTCGTCGGTCACCACGACGTTGTGCGCGCGGATCCCGGCGCGTTCCAGCCGTTCCACGGCCAGCCCGAAGTTCATGTTGTCCCCGGCGTAGTTGCCGAACGAGAACACCACGCCCGCGCCGTTGTCGGCGGCCTTGCCCACCGAGTAGGCGTCCTCCGCGGACGGCGAGGTGAAGATGTTGCCCACCACGGCCCCATCGGCGAACCCGTTGCCGACCACGCCGCAGAACGCCGGGTAGTGCCCCGAACCACCGCCGGTGACCACGGCGACCTTGCCGCGGCGCGCCTTGCGCGCCCGCACCACGCCGCCGCGAACCTCCCGCACGTAGCCGGGATTCGCGGCGACGAAGCCGGACACCATGTCTTCGCTGAACGACGCCGGATCGTCGTAGAGTCGCGTCATCGCGCTGCTCCTCCTTCGGACCGCCACACTGGCCGCGCCCGGTCGATCGACTCCAGATATGCGCGGTACCCGCGCTCGTAAAACTCCGCCGCGGCAGGATCCGGCGACACCGTGCGCCGGGCCGCCGCCCACTGCTCGCGGTCCACCGGCTCGCCCAACGCATCCCACGCGGTCATCGCCGCCCCGCGGGCGCCGACGCCTGCCTCGTGCGGCACGTGCAACGGGCGGCCGAGCATGTCGGCGAAGATCTGACCCCAGGTCGCGGAACGCGCCCCGCCCCCGCAGGCCGAAACCGAACCGGTCAGGCCCGCCGCCTCCAGGTTGTGCCGCGCGGCGTAGGCCATCGCCTCGCACAACGCGCGCACCAGATCGGCAGGAGTGGTTTCCAGCGACAGGCCGGTGAACTGGCCCCGCGCGTGCGGCTCGACGAACGGCGCCCGCTCACCCGACGATGCCAGGAACGACAGCGCCGAGACCCCGTTCGCGCCCGGGCGGCTGGCGCCGAGCATGGCGTCCAGGTCGGCCACCTCGGCCCCGACCATGCGCAGCACCCAATCCAGGTTCGCGGTACCCACCATCGCGGGCATCACCCGCAGGAAGCGGTCCGGCCGGGGACCGGCCACCCACATGCCCGCCGCCTCCCCGCACGGGTCGATGACCACTTCGTCGCGCAGCACCTGGCAACCCAGCGTCGTGCCAATCACCAGCGCACCGTCGCCGACCGCGTCGATGCCGGAGCCGAACGCGCACGCGGGCAGGTCGAACGGGCCCGCCGAAACCGGCAGGCCGGACGGCAACCCGAGCAGTTCGGCGCTGCGCGCGCCGAGCGCGAACAACTTGCCCGGCGGGGCCGGTTCGGCCAGCAGCCGACGGTGCTCGGACAACCCGCACGCGGCCAGCGCAGCAGCCGAGTAGGTGCGGCTGGGCACGTCCAGGAACGGCATCGACGCGTCCGAAGCGTCCACCGTGATCTCCCCGGTCAGCCGCTGCACTATCGCGTCCACGCAGTAGCCGGCGACTTCCGCGCGGCGCAGCCGGTCCGGCTCGTGTTCGGCGACGTGTGCCAGCAGCGGCGCCGGCGAACCGGGGAACAAACCGGCACCGGTCAGGCCGTGGACCGCGCGTCGCACACCCGTCTGGTCCCAACGCTGCAGCACACCCGCAGCGCGGGCGTCCATCCAGGACACGCCGGGCCCGACCTGCCTGCCCGTGGCGTCGCGCAGCCACAGGCCATCGCCCTGGCCGGTGATCGCCAGCGCCTGCACCCGCTCGCCCGCCTCGGTGATGATCGAGCGGATGACCTGCACCGCCGAGTCCAAGACCTCGTCGAGGTCCTGCTCGACCCGGCCACCCGGCAGCCGGTGCAACGTGCTGCGCGTGCTGTGCGTGACCCGCGCGGACCCGTCGCGTCCGAGCAGCGACGCCTTCGTCACCGACGTGCCGACGTCCACCCCGATGATCATGGCCGTAGACCTTCGAACCGTGCCAGCACTTCCGGATTGGCCACGTACCGGGGCCGCCGCCCGTCCAGAAAGCGCGCCACATCACCGGCGACGATGTCCGCCGCGCGGTGCGCGGTCTGGCGGGTCGCACCGCCCAGGTGCGGCGTGGTGATCACGTTCGGGGAGTCGAACAGCGGCCACTCGCGCGGCGGCGGCTCGATGTCGTAGACGTCCACCGCCAGCGCGCCCAACCGGCCGGACTTCAGCAGTCCCGGCAGCGGCGCGTAGTCGAGCAGGCCGCCGCGCGCGGAGTTCACCAGCACCGCGCCTTCCGGCAGCAACGCCAAGTTGTCCGCGTTGAGCAGGTGCTCGGTCTCCGCGGTGAGCCGCGCGTGCAGGCTCACCACGAAGCTGCTGCGCAGCAGCTCGTCGAGCCCGACCAAGCGCACCCCGTCGTGCTCGGCCTCTTCCGGCCGCACGAACGGGTCGGCGACCTGCACTCGCGCGCCGAAGGCGTGCAGTACGCGGGCCACGATGCGCCCGATGGCGCCGTAACCGACCAGGCCGACGGTCGAACCCGCCAACTCGATCCCGGCGTTGTCGTAGGCGTAGTAGTCGCCGCGCCAGTTGCCCTGCTTGAGCTCGGCATCCGATGCCGGAATGCGTCGCAGCGCGGCCAAGATCATCCCGACGGCGAACTCCGCAGCCCCCGCGGCGTTGCGGCCCGGCGTGTAGCTGACGATCACGCCGGCTTCGGTGGCGGCAGGCAGGTCGACGTTGATCGGCCCGCCGCGGCAGACCCCGAGCAGCTTCAGCTCGGGGCTCTTGCCCAGCACTTCGGCGGTGAACGGAGCCATCTGGGTCATCGCCACCGCGGCCCCGCCCAGCACTTCCAGCACTTGCTGCTCGGTGCCGCTGGCCTCCCGGACCCCGCCGACGGGACCGAACGGTTCCACCGGCCACGGCAGCTTCAACTCGGCGAACTCGAGGTCGCGGCCACCGGCACGGGCGCCCAACGCGTCCACGAACAGCTCGGGAGCCACGAAGTGGTCGCCCGCGGCGAGCACCTTGGTCATCTCCGGAGGCTCCTTCGTTCAATGAGGTTCGTTCAATGAGGTTCGTCCGATGGGGCGCGGCTCAACCGGCGACGGCGGCCGACAGCGAGTCGAGCAGGTGCAGCCGGACCTCGTCCAGGTCCGCGGCCACGAATCCGGCCGCGGCCAGCGCGTCCTCGGCGGGCGGGTAGTCGGGGCTGGGGATGGCCACCACGGTCATGGCGGCCGCCGCCGCGGCGCGCAGCCCGTTGCTGGAATCTTCCACGGCCAGGCAAGCCTGCGGGTCCTGCGCGAGCCTGCGCGCGGCTTCCCGGTACACGTCCGGGCTGGGCTTGCCGCGCGGGACCTCCGCGCTCGAGACGGTCGCGGCGAAGAACTCGGTGAGCCCGTGCCGATCCAGCACGGCATCGATGAGCCTGCGCGGCGCCGAGGAAGCCAGCGCGATCGGAGCGCGCGCAGCGACCTCGGTGATCATGCGCTCCGCACCGGGCAGCAGCTCGATCTCACCGCCGTGCAGCGCGCCGATCATGTCGTCGACGACCAGCCGCTCGGCCGCGGCGGCGGACTCCTCGGCCACGCTGAACCCGGCCAGGAACGCCGACCACTCCGGCGCGCTCATGCCCTGCACCTGGCGGGTCTGCTGCGCCGTCCAGGTCCGGCCGCGCGCGGCGGCGAACCTGCTCCACCTCCGCTCCCCCAGGTGTTCGCTCGCGCCCAGGACGCCGTCCACGTCGAAACCGACAGCCCGGTGCGCAGCCACCGCCGCGCCGTTCGGCTGCGTCATCGCACTACCCTCCCGCTCGCTCGCGACCCAAATTAACACCGTGATGGTTAAGTGTCACGACTTGAGTGGTATTTCTGCCCATCTCCGGCCCGGCACTCTGGTTCCGGCCTCGGTAAGGGGCAAGATGACGGTCATGGTGTCCGCATCGAAGAAGCAGTCCCCTCGGCTCGTGCGCCAGCAGCAGATCATCGACCACGTCGTCGCCGGTGGTTTCGCCAGCGCCGCCGAGTTGTCGACGATGGCCGGGGTCAGCCTGATGACGGTGCACCGCGACATCGACGACCTGGTCAGCCGCGGACTGCTGCGCAAGTTCCACGGCGGGGTCTCCGCCCAGCCATCGACCGTGTTCGAGAGCAGTTCCGACTTCCGGCTGCACACCCACACCCGGGAGAAGGAAGCGCTGGCCGCCGCGGCACTCCCGCTGATCACACCCGGCATGTCGGTGATGCTGGACGACTCCACGACCGGCCTGTCCCTGGCCAGGCAACTCGCCGACGTCGGCCCGCTGACCGTGGTGAGCAACTACCGCCAAGTGCACGAGGCGCTGCGGGAATCGCCGGACATCCGGCTGATCGGCATCGGCGGCGAGTACTCCCGCACGCACGACTCCTACATCGGGCTGCCCTGCCAAGAGATGATCAGCGGGTTGTCGGTGGACATCATGTTCCTGTCCACTTCGGCGATGAACGCGACCATGACCTTCCACCAGGAGCAGGAGATCGTGCTGGTGAAACGCGCGATGATCGCGACCGCCAACACGCGGGTGCTGATGATGGACGCCAGCAAGGTCGGCCGCGCAGCGCTGCACCGGGTGGCCCCGGTCGGCGACTTCGAGCACGTGCTGCTGGCCGGGGACCCCGGCGCCGAGCTCGTCGAGGCGATGCGCGAGCACTCCGAGGTGCGGCTGGTCCCGGTGGACTGAGCTCGCGGGCCTCGTGTTCACAGCACGGCAGGTTATTTTAACATCATCATTGATAGCCGGATCACTCGGACAGCCGAGCGCACGGGTCGTCCGGCCCGCGCCTCGCCGGTCGTGTGCGGCCCGGTCCGCCGCAGCCGGCCATCGGTACCGCATGCTGCGCAGCCAGGTCGCGTACGGTTCGTCCAAGCTCACCATCGGATCGTGCTGCGCATACCGCGCGAATATCCGACGCTTCACCGCCACGACTTCCGGTGCCAGGTTGGGCGGCGAGTCCGCGACGTTGTATCCGCGGTAGTGCCGAATCTGCTCGACTCCGTGCAGCCGCAACGCCGCCTGCGCGAACCGGGTGGTCATCACGTGGTCGGTGTGATCGTGCTCGGGCCAATGCGACTGGTAGCGAACGTCCGGCGCCGGGTCTTGGGTACGCAGCACCGTCGGGTCGAGCCACCGGAACAACGCGGCCAAGGCATCGATCAGGTCGCGTCGGTCGAACTCGGAGGCAGCGGACAACCCGGAGCCCTGCGGCAGCAGCGAACGTGTCCGGCCCCCGTCGGTCCACAGTCGACTCAGAGCGTGCTTTCCGCCGACCACCCGGGGATCGTTGTCGTCCGGCAGGTTCAGGAAAACCAGCCGCACCGCAGGCCGATCCTGCAAGCGGTACACCTCGGCGAAGCGTTGCGGACCGAGTTCGACTACCTCGTAGCGCCACCGATCGACGACGCCCGCCATTTCGGCGAACGCGGCGCGCGTGCCGGCCTGCCGATCAGCGGCGTAACGCTCCGATGGCCGCACGTCGCTCTCGCCCGCGGTGACGTACACCGTGGTCGTCGGCGCTCCGGAACGCACCGAGGTCAGCAGATCCGGATTCATGAACAGGATGTCGTCGTCCGGATGCGCGACGACCTGGACGTAACGAGCCTGTCCTGCTTGCTGCGCCCACGCCGAAGGTCCGAGCAGCACGGCAAGACACACGATCACGGCGATCCACCTGCAGAAGTTCACGACCACACCGCCTTCCGCGAACCCAGCACGGCCAGCACCGCCCCTGCCCCCGCGAGCACCAGGCAGCCGGGATAGCCGGGCGGACTCCAGGTCAGCCGCAGACTCCCGGCACGAGCACCGGGTGGGACGGAAACCTCGACCAGGCCGGCCGAGGTCGCACGCAACGGCACCCGAGCTCCGTCCACAGTGGCCTGGTATCCGGGCCAGGCGAGCCGCGCGAACACGATCCGCCCACCAGTGCGGTCCACCGCGGAGAACCGCACGTCTTCAGTTCGAGCTCCCCGCTCGACATCCGATTCGACCCGGACACCGCGAGACGCACCGACCCGGCCATCCGGCCACGCGGGGGCCGCCACCCGATCGAGGCGCGTGACCACGTCGTTGCGCTGCACCACGCGCCAGCCGGGCGGCGGTACCGGCGCATCGATCAGCTGCCGCTGCACGACGACGTGCCGGACCTTGAGCTGATCGGCCAGCGGCACCCCGGTCTCATCGA